>JAJDWF010000083.1 GCA_022825745.1 Dehalococcoidia bacterium
GCCATGCTCACCCACCACACCCTGATCGCCAACTGCACGCTGGTTGGCGACGGCATGGAGTTGACGGACGTGGACCGGCTCTGCATCCCGGTGCCTTTCTACCACTGCTTCGTCTGCGGCATGGGCAGCCTGGCCTGCGTAACCCACGGCGCGACCATGGTGATACCGTCGGAGTACTTTGACCCGTTGCAGACGCTGCGCGCCATCGAGCAGGAACGCTGCACGGCGGTGCACGGCGTTCCCACCATGTTCATCGCGGAGCTGGGCCACCCCGATTTTGACAAATTCGATTTGAGCTCCCTGCGTACCGGCATTATGGCCGGCTCCCCGTGCCCCATCGAGGTGATGCGGCAGGTCATCGACCGCATGGGCGTCGAGCGCGTCACCATCTGCTACGGCCAGACCGAAGCGTCTCCCGTGGTCACGCAGACCCTGGCCGACGACAGCATCGAGCGCCGGGTTGCGACGGTTGGGCGGGCATTGCCCGGCATCGAGGTCCGGCTGGTTGACCCGGAAACGGATCAGGTGGTGGGCCCGGGCGCGCAGGGCGAATTGCAGTCCCGAAGTTCAATGATTATGAAGGGTTACTTCAACATGCCCGACGCGACCGAGGAGGCCATCGACTCCGAGGGCTGGCTGCATTCCGGCGACCTGGCCACAGTGGATGAGGACGGCTACTACAAGATCACCGGCCGGCTGAAGGACATGATTATCCGCGGCGGCGAGAATATCTACCCGCGCGAGATCGAGGAGTTCCTGTACACCCACCCGCAGATCGCCGACGTCCAGGTGATCGGCGTTCCCGACGAGCGGTTCGGAGAAGAGGTCATGGCCTGGGTGATGCTGAAACCCGATGCCAACGCCACCGGCGACGAAATCCGCGAGTATTGCCGGGGGCAGATCGCCCACTTTAAGGTGCCCCGCTACGTCAAGATCACCGACGAGTTCCCGATGACCGTGACCGGCAAGATCCAGAAGTTCCGGATGCGCGAGATGGCCGTTGAGGAGTTGGGCCTGCAAGCCGCGGCGGGGGTGGAGACGGCCTAACCGCCAACCCGCCGCGCCACCAGCAGCCCGTCTTCCCGCGTTACCCGCATGGCGAACCCATAGCGGTCAACATCCAACGCCAGGGCGACGTCCCTGGGATGGAACTGCGGCTGGGCCTCGTCGAAGAATTTCTGCGTCGCGCCGCCGGCCATGATCAGCTTGCGCAGGGCTTCAGGGTCCGGGCTGCGCCCCTCGATGCGGTTGCGCAGGTACATGCCGCAGTGTTCGTCCTCATCGGAGCGGTTCACTCCCTGGTCACCCATAGCCAGGATGGTGACCCGTTCCGGCAGCGGATCCTCGGCCAACAACGCGCGCGCCGTCGCGCCCGCTACCACCAACGACGTTACGTATATGGGATCGCAGCCGGCGGCGCCGGCCGCAGCGGTACCCACCGTGCCGGCGCGGGTGGACTGCACGATGCTCTTGCCGGCGAAATCCACCGATGACGCTTCGTAGGGCGAGTTGCCGTGATCGAATCCGTCGGGCCGCCGGCCGTCCACCTCGCCCATCAGGATGTCCGCGATGGCCGGGTTTTGCCTCCGTATTTCCAGCGCTTCCTCGACCTCGGCCACCAGGGTGATGCGCTCAGCGCCCCGGTCGAAGGCGATGGCCGCCGTGGTAAACGCGCGGAATACGTCAATCACCAACGCCGCGCCCCGGGCTTCATCGGCGTCCCGCGTCAAGCTCCCAATGCGAATTTCCATGGTATTTCTCTCATTGATGTGAAACTACGTGGTTTTGACCAGCTTTTGCAGCGTCCGTATCTCCTGGGGCGGGTTCAGGTGCTGCCCGGTGTGCGTCCAGGAGACTTCGCCGACGTAAATGTTGCCGGCTGAGTCCAGGCAAACGCCGTGGGGCGCGATGAACTGGCCGGGATTGAGGCCCTCCGGCCCGTCGCCGACTCGCGCCAGCAACTTGCCGTCGGTGTCGTAAACGCTGACCCGGGGGCCAAGCCCACTCGCCTGGTCGTTGGCGCCGATGGCCGCCCCAAGTTCGCCGATATAGACCAACCCGGCGTCCTGGTCGATGTAGAGGCCGCAGGGCCGTGCCATGTTCACCCACTGGTCGAGAAAGTGGCCGTCGGAGTTGAACACCTGCACGCGGTGGTTCTCCCGGTCGGCCAGATAGACCCGGCCGTCGGAACCGGTGCAGATGTTGTGGGCGATGTTGAACTGCCCGGGGCCGTTGCCCGATTCGCCCCAGGAGAACAGCAGCCTCCCGTCGGGGCTGTACTTGTGAATCCGCGCGTTGCCGTACCCGTCGGACACGAAAAAGTCGCCGTTGCGCGGGTCAATGGCAACGTGGGTGCAGCGGTTGAACGGATCGCCGGACATGAAGCCGGCCGGGTGCCCGGACGTTCCCAGTGTGAGCAGCACTTCGCCGTCCAGCGTGCACTTACGCACCGTGTGGTCGCCGTCGTCGGTGCAGAACATGGTGCCGTCCGGCGACATGGTGATGCCGTGCGCCCTGGGGAACACGCCCTCGCCCCACGACTTGATGAAGTTCCCGTCCTTGTCGAACACGATCATTGGGTGCTCGCCCCGGTTGAAGGCGTAAACGTTGTCGTCCGCGTCGCAGCCCACCGCTGCGACTTCCTTGAACGCATAGCCGGCCGGCAACTGCCCCCAGCCTTCCTGCACCTCGTAAATAAACTGACCTTCCCCAATCGTAACCATCTCTGTCCCTCCGGATGATTGGGAGCAACTAACGGTTGCTCGTCTGGCGATTGTATCGCATATCATACCCCGCGCATCCGCTAGCCTGGATTCCCGGCGCGCATCCCGATGCTACAATAGCCTTGACCTGTAAACCTCCGGCAACTCGCACCGCCGTCAAAGGGAGCATTCGACATGGCCGACCCCCGCCGCGATTTCGTCAAGTACACGTTCTACAAAGTGCAGCCCGAGTGGCGTCGGTTGCCATCTCGCGAACGGGACGCCGCCAAGGACGAGTTCGCCGCCGTGGCCGCGGAACACGCCGACCGGGTGGCGCTGAACACTTATTCGTTGGTGGGCGCGCGCGGCGATGCCGACTTCATGCTGTGGGGTGTGTGCCCCGAACTGGAACCCATCAACGAAATGGCGGCGCAGCTGAACCAAACCCGGCTGGGCGGCTACCTGGAAACACCGCACTCATACCTGGCGATGACGCGCCGCTCACCCTACATCGACGACCACCAGCATGAGGGGCAGGACGGAACGGGAGACGCCGCGTCCATGCGTATCGTCGGCCGGCGCTATCTGTTCATGTACCCGTTCTGGAAGACCCACGACTGGTACCAGTTGCCCAGGGAGGAGCGGCAGGAACTGATGAACGAGCACTTCGTCATCGGCCACAAGTACCCGCAAGTGAAAATCTCCACCGCCTACTCGTTCGGGCTGGACGACCCGGAATTCGTCCTGGGCTTCGAGACCGACGAGCCCGGGACGTTCCTGGACCTGGTCATGGAACTGCGCGAGTCGGAAGCCCGCCCCTACACCCTCAAAGACACGCCCATCTTTTCCTGCATCAACCGCCCGCTGCGCGACTGCCTCGACGACGCAGCGTAGGGAGGCCTCGCCATGACTACGCAAACCGCCGTTGCGCCCCCACCCGCCGCTGTCGCCGTCCCGCCTGACGACGATATGCTCGTGCCGTTTTCGCTGGACATCAGCTCAGTACTGGCTTTGTTGCCGGACGATGGCGCGCTGGACGACTGGTTCCTGCGCTTCACCGCTGACAACGAGGATTTGGGTTACCAGTTTGAGATTGACCGGAAGGGGAGATTGTGGGCGATGGCATCGGAAGGCAGAAGCGGAGCGCAGCGCCAATTTAACTTGCAATATGACCTGCAAAGTTGGAGCGATACCGGCCCTGGCGGCGAGGTAGTAACCGGGAACGAACTGGTGCTCGTATCTCGGCCTAGGCGTCGCGCGGCCGATGCCGGATGGCTTTCTCCGGAACAACTAGCGCAGATGCTCCCGGTTGGGCAAGATCCGCATGGCTTGTCGGTCGCTCCGCATTTTGTCGCCGAAATCGTTTCTCCAGCCAACTCGTTGGAAGACCAGCAAGCCAAGATGGAGGAATGGATAGATTACGGGGTGGCGCTGGGCTGGCTGATTGATCCGTTCCTACGCCAAGTTCACATCTACCGGCCCGATACCCCGCCGGTGGTGCTGGATGATCCCGATACTCTAAGCGGTAATCCTGAACTACCGGGCTTCATATTCAACGTCCGCCTGCGGGTCTTTGATCTGCAATAATTTTCACCAACACCAATGAATAAGCGCCCCGACCAATCGGGGCGCTTCGTGTTTGGTATTCACAATTCTGGGCAGTTACCGCAGCGCGAGCATCCGCTCCAAGGCTATTAGCGATTCCTGCTGCATCTGCTCCGGCACGGTGATGCGGTTCACCACCTCGCCGGCGACCAGGCTTTCCAGCGTCCACAGGAGGTAGGCCGGGTGGATGCGGTACATTGTCGAGCAGGGGCAACTCACCGGGTCCAGGCAGAACACCGTCTTGTCCGGGTTGTGCATAGCCAGGCGGTTGACCAGGCTGATCTCGGTGCCTACGGCCCACACTGAGCCGGCAGGAGCTTCGTTGATGGTCTTGCGTATGAACTCGGTGGAGCCGTTCAGGTCGGCGGCCTCCACCGTTTCCATGGGGCACTCGGGATGCACCAGCACGGTGATGTCGGGATACCTTTCCCGCGCCGATTCGATCTGCTTGGTGGTGAACCGGGTATGCACCGAGCAATGGCCCTGCCACAACACCATTTTGGCTTTCCGAAGTTGCTCCGGCGTGTTGCCGCCCATCGCCTTGAAGGGGTTCCAGACCACCATCTCATCCAGCGGGATGCCCAGCTTGAGGGCGGTGTTGCGACCCAGGTGCTGGTCTGGCAGGAACAGCACGCGGTCGGCGCTCTCGAACGCCCACTCCAGCACGGCGGCTGCGTTGGACGACGTGCAGACCGCGCCGCCGTTGCGCCCACACAGCGCCTTGATCGCCGCCACGGAGTTCATATAGGTGACCGGCAGGATGCCCCCGTGGTCGCCCAGCACGTCTTGCAGGTCTTCCCAGCCGTCTTCCACGTCCTGTATGGGCGCCATGTCTGCCATGGAGCAGCCGGCGGTGATGTTGGGCAGGATCACCTGCTGGTGGTCGCCGGCCAGGATGCACGCGGTTTCCGCCATGAAATGGACGCCGCAGAAGATGATGTAATCTGCCTCGGGGCGCGATGCCGCTTCCTGGCTCAACAGGAACGAATCGCCCTGGAAGTCGGCGTACTTGATGATCTCTTCGCGCTGATAGTGGTGGCCCAGCACGGTAACGGAGTCGCCCAGCGCGCGCCGCGCCGCGCCGATGCGCTCGTCCAGCTCGGCCGGCGAGCAGGCCAGATATTCGCCGGGAATCTTCTGCCAGCGCACGTTGATCGCCAGCTCTTCCGCCAGCGACTTTGCCGGCAACTCGTCCTCCGGGCGACAGAAGGCGGCGTGCTCAATCTCGGTGAGTGGGATCGTAGGTTGCCTCGTTTGCGTCACCATAAATGCCGCCTCCTTGCTTAAACGAAAAAAGCCGGGTTTAAGTTGTTACTCCGGCCAAAGACCACGGGCCGGTGCGGGTGATGCGAACATCAACCAACCGTCCGGTCTGACCGGTTTCGGCAGCGTGGCCCGAGGTTTCGGGGATGTCGAAATAAACTAGTTTGTTGCCTCGCGTCCGGCCCGTCCAGCTACCCCGCTTGCGGTTTTCCGCCAGCACCTCTACGGTCTCGTCAAGGTAAGCGGAATTGATGCCGGTGAGGATATTCTCCTGCAATGTTTCCAGCCCTTTCAGGCGTCGCTGCTTTTCCTCCTGCGGAACGTCGTCGTCCATGGTACGGGCGGCGATGGTGCCGGGGCGAGTGGAATAGGCCGCGCCGTGCACTTTGTCAAAGCGCAGTTCGTCCACCAGTTGCAGCGTGTTCTCATACTGCGCCCCTGTTTCTCCGGGGAAGCCGACGATGATGTCCGTGCTTACCGTTACGTCGGGTATCGTGTCTCGAATCTCGCTGATGATGTCCCGGTACTCGGCGATGGTGTACGGACGCCGCATCCGCTGCAGCACGTCGTCGTCGCCGGACTGCACCGGCAGGTTGATGTGTTCGCAGACCTTGGGCAGGTCGGCCACCGATTTGATAATCCGACTGCTCATGTAGGACGGGTGAGACGTCAAGAACCGGATGCGGTCCAAACCGTCAACATCGTTCAATCTCTTGAACAGGTCCGCCAGGTCATGGCCTTCGTCCCGGTCGTGTCCGTAAGCGTCCACGGTCTGGCCCAGCACGGTGACTTCGCGGACGCCTCGGCCCGCCAGCAATTCCACTTCATGGGCAATGTCGTCCACCGAGCGGCTCACCTGCCGGCCCCGGCGGTACGGGATGATGCAGAAGGTGCACATCAGGTCGCAGCCGTGGATGATCGGCACGTAGGTTGCCACGTCCGGCTGCTGCGGAGCCAGGGAGCCTACGCATCCCTGCCAGTCCAGTCCCAACCGCTCGCCGACCAGGTCCAGCAACGGCTCAAACTGCTGTGGCCGCAGGAACAGGTCAACGTGGGGGAACCGTTTTTGCAATTCCTCGGTGCGTGGCCCCACCATGCAGCCGGTCAACGCCAGCACGGCATCGGGCCGCTTCTTGCGCAACGGTTGCGTCAGATTCAGGGTGCCCGTTACCTTGTCCTCGGCGGACTGGCGCACCACGCACGAATTCAGCACCACCACGTCGGCGTCGGTGGGACGCGCCGCGGGGGCGAGGCCCAGTTGCTCTAACGCCGACCCCAGTCGCTCGGAGTCGGCGGTGTTCATCTGGCAGCCAATCGTCCAGATGTGGTAAGTCTGCATTCGCTCGAATCCCGTCGTTGCAGGGTGTCAGAGGTTCACATGCCGTCCGGGGAATGGCGGAGGGAGTGGGATTCGAACCCACGATCCCGGTTTCCCAGGATAAGCGCTTAGCAGGCGCCCGCACTAGACCACTATGCGATCCCTCCCGACCCTGCTGGGTAATGCCAATTATATCGTATTGTGAATCCGGTTACAAACGAATCCGCCGGCGTGGTAACCTGAGCGTAATCCGGTCTGACCGATACAACAGTCGAGGTAAGATATGTCTCAATACCGTTTGGCAATACTGTTCATCACCCTGTCGGCCCTGGTTCTGGGACTGATCGCCTGCGGCGGCGACGAGGCCACTCCCGAACCCGCCGCTGCGACATCGCCTCCGCCGGCTGCCACCGCCGCGCCGGCCATGGCAGCCACCGAAGCTCCCGAACCGGAGCCGACGCCCACTGCCATGCCGGCGCCCACCGCTATCGCCGCTACCGCCGCGCCACAGCCTACGGCAACCGCTCCGGCGCCCCCGCCGGCTGCCACGGCTGCGCCCGCGCCGACGCCGGCCGTTGACGCCGAGACCGCCGCGCTGCTCCAATACGCCGCCGAACACGCCGGCGGGCCGGGCGCCATCTTTGTCGGTGACCCCACTCACCTCATCGGCCTGCCGCCCCACGAAGCGTTGATGTTGCAGGCCAGCGAACAGGAATACCTGACGGGCGCCGGCGCCGCGCTTTTCGGCGTGCCCCAGGCCGGCATCGCCGGCCACATGTTCATCTATACCAGCGACTACTACCAGTCCCTCATCAAGAAGGCCAACCTGACCGCGCCCACCGAGCTGGTTTCCACCGGCGAAAGCATTGAAATCCAGCACGTTTGCATCGACCGCAACCTGCCCACTTGCGCCCTGATTCAGACCTATTACGCTCCCAACCTGGCTCGGCGCACCAACGGCCAAGTCAAGCTGTCGGTCACTTCATTCGCCGAACTGGGCCTGGCCGGCCCGGAAACCATGAGCCACGTTGCCGACGGTTCATTGGACATGGTGAACATCTACACCGGCTACGTTTCCGGCTCCTACCCCGGCCTTGAAGTCCAGTCCCTCTGGGGCGTGGTCCCCGACTGGGAATCTTCCTACCTGATGCTCACCGACATGGTGGACGGCGTCGATGAGATGCTGTTGGAACATTCCGGCGGCAGTCCCGTCCTCAACCGCAACTGGTTCGCCGGCGCAGATCAGTGGTTCTTCAGCACCCAACCCTTGCAGACGCTGGAGGATTTCGAAGACAGCCAGATACGCACCCACGCAGTTTCCATGTCCGATTTCATTCGCGGCATGGGCGCGGATCCCGTCGAACTCAGTATTGGCGAACTCTACATCGCTTTGCAGGTGGGAACCATCGACGCAGTCACCACCACCGCGCTCTTTGGCATCGGCGGACGCCTCTATGAAGTCGCCGACTATATGGCCGGCCCCATCGTTGCCTTCGGCTACACCCACAACATCATCAACCAGGACCTCTGGAACGACATCCCCGAGGACTTGCAGCAGATAATGATTGAAGAGGGCGCGAAAGCTGAACTGGAAGCGTTGCGGCTGGCTCCCTTCCAGAACGTCGCTGCCGTGCAGGGCAATCAGATCCTGGGCGTGCAGCCCATCCCGTTCTCTCCCGAGCTGCACGGTCACATCCGGTCCGTCGTCCTGACCGAACACGTGCTGCCGGGCTGGCTGGACCGGTTGGGCTACCCCGGCAGCGGCGCCGACGTCGTGGCAATCTACAACGAAAGCGTCGCTCCCTACACCGGCCTGTCAATCGCCCCCGACGGTTCCATCAATCAGGTTCCCATTACCAAGGGTCCGGCCGCTTCCCAATAGTGCGCCGACCCGCGTCTATGGCGCCCGTCCCGTTATGGCCGGGCGCCTGGATTCACATCGGCCATACCCACATGATTGCGGGTATGGACACCGCCACTATCGCAACCTCCAGCGGGAAGCCCATTCTGAAATAGTCGGCGAACTGGTATCCGCCCGGCCCCATGACGATGGTATTCGACTGGTGCGCGATGGGCGAGAGAAACGCGGACGATGCGCCAACGGCCACCGCCATCAGGAACGGGTCTATTGATGCCCCGATGGTCTCGGCGACTTTTATGCTTATGGGCGCCATCAGGATGACGGCGGCGGCGTTGTTGATCACGGCCGAGAGCAGCATGGTGGTTACCAGCACCACCCCCAGCATGGCCCAGGGCGGCAGGGAACCGCCCAGGCCCGAGAAAGTGGCGGCGATCCTTGCCGCGCCCCCGGTGGTTTCCAGGGCCTCGCCGACGGGTATCATCGCCCCCAACAGGATTATCACCGGCCAGTCTATGGCCTGATAAGCCTCCTGCAGGGAGACAAACCTGGTCACCAGGAGGACGACCACCGCGGCCACGAAGGATACCTGGACTGACAAAAAGCCGAAGGAAGTCAGCAGCAGGGCGGCCGCAAAGACGGCGATGGGGAATACCAGGCGCCGGCGCTGTCCGATGCGAAGCTCCCGCTCGGCAAGGGGGAGCAGGCCGAGCCGGGGCAGCGCCGTTTGCACAACCTCCTCCTGGCCCTGGATCAGCAGCACGTCGCCGACCCGAAAATTGACCCGGCTGAGCCGGCGGACGAAGCTGGTTCCCCGCCTGGAGACGCCCAGCAGGTTCAAGCCAAAGTCCGAGTGCAGCCGGAGGTCCCTGGCGCTCCGACCTTGAGCAAGGCTGTCAGGGCTGACGATGGCCTCGACTACTGTGACATCCTCGGCGTCAAAGGTTTGCCCGACCTCAGATTCGATGTCCCTCGAACCCTCCAATTCAAACCCGGTCGCTTCCACAAAGGCCCTGAGGTCTTCGGGATCCGCTTCAATGATGAGGATGTCGTCGGCGTCTATGATCTGGTAGCTGGAGGGAGCGCCGTACACGGTGCCGCGATGCAGCAGTCCCGCGATCACCACGTCCTCATTGGCGAATTCTTCGATATCCCGGATCAGCCTTCCAACGAACCTCGACCTCACCGGCACGCGAACTTCCGCCATGTAGTTCTCGATGTCCAGCATCTCCCCCAGCGTGAGCGGCGCCTGCCTGGAGGGAATCAGGCGCCAGCCGACCAGGGTGATGAAAAGCACTCCCGCCAAGGTTATGGCGATTCCAACGGGCGCGAAGTCAAACATGTTGAATGCAATGCCGACCTGCTCCTGGCGGAAGTTGGAAATGATGACGTTGGGGGGCGTTCCAATGAGAGTAATCATTCCGCCCAGGAGCGACGCGAATGCCAGCGGCATCAGGAACAGCGAAGGCGGCTGCCCGCTCCGGTGGGACACTCGAATCGCCACCGGCAGCAGCAGGCTGACGGCTCCCACGTTGTTCATGAAGGCGGAGAGGAACGCCGTAATGCCGGCCAGCGCTGCCATCCGAAGGGTCAGGTACTGCGGTATGCGGGCATACCAATCGGCTATCACGTCCACTACGCCGGAATTGTAGAGGGCCCGGCTCAAAATCAGCACCGCGGCGACCGTGACCACTGCCGGGTGGCCGAATCCCTTGTACGCCTCCGCCGCCGGCACGATGCCCGCGATTGCCAGCACCAGCAAGGCCATAATGGCGACAACGTCGTAACGCCACTTGCCGATTACGAACAGCACGAGGGACAGGATGAGGACTCCGAATACTATAATTTCGTCCATCTGTCCCTGCGCCTCCGGGAATTGGCGGACGCCGTCGTTGCGTTGCCGGCCGGCGTCATCTATAACGGGTTTCGCAGAAAAGTCAACACTCGCGACGGCGCATCCACTGGACGCAACAGGAGGGAATAACAAGATGGCTGAAGTTGAAGCTAGACTGGTCGAACTGGGTTATGAACTGCCGCCTCCGCCCGATCCGGTGGGCAATTACCTGCCTATCACCCGCAGCGGCAGCGTGATGTGGCTGGCCGGCGTAGGGTCGCGCATGGCTACGGGAGAGCGGATCGCGGGCAAGCTGGGCGCGGACCTGACCGTGGAGCAGGGCTACCAGGCGGCGCAGTGGGCCGCCCTGAACCTGCTGGCCCGCATGAAGGCGGAACTGGGCGACCTGGACCGGGTTACCCGCATCCTCAAGGTGGTGGGCATGGTGAACAGCGCCGCGTCCTTTACCGGGCAGGCGGCGGTGGTGGACGGCGCGTCAGACCTGTTCGTGGCCCTGTACGGCGACCGGGGGCGGCACGCCCGCTCCGCGCCGGGCATGGCCGCTCTGCCCGGCGACACCGCCGTGATCTGCGACTGCGTCATTGAAGTGGATGGCGGCTAGCCGATTCGTGGAAGAGCCGTGAGACGAGAGGGCTTTGACTGGAATTGCCACTCCCGTTCCGGTATGATTGCGAAAACCCGCCAATCGGAGGCGTAAACCTATGGCAAACCGCGATGTTGAACTGATTGGCCACCTGATGCGGCGGGCCGGCTTTGGCGCAACCCGCGAGCAGTTGGACGCCTGTGCCGCCCAGGGGTACGAGGCCACGGTGGAGGCCCTCCTTGACCAGACCGGCGAGCAGCGCAT
>JAJDWF010000029.1 GCA_022825745.1 Dehalococcoidia bacterium
GGCTACTGCCGGCTCCGGGACGTCCGTGGGCGGGCTGCTGGCAATCGCTTCGGTGCGTACCGGAATGCGGCCGGCCAGGTAAGCCTGCCGGCCCGCCTCAACGCCCTTCTTGAAGGCGTCGGCCATCAAAGCCGGATTCTCCGCCTGGGCGATGGCCGTGTTCACCAACACCGCGTCCGCCCCCATTTCCAGGGCCTTGGAGGCATCGGACGGCACCGCGAGCCCGGCGTCAACCACCACCGGCACGTTGGCGTTTTCCAGGATGATCCTGACCTCTTCCACCGTGTGGATTCCCTGCCCCGAACCGATGGCGGAACCCAGCGGCATCACCGTAACGCAGCCAACCTCTTCGAGATTCTTGGCCAGTACCGGGTCGGCATGGATATAGGGCAACACCTTGAACCCGTCATCCACCAACTGGCGCGCCGCTTCCAGGGTGCCGTTGGGGTCGGGGAAAAGGTATTTGGCGTCAGGGATGACTTCCAGCTTGACGAAATCAGTTTGAGCGACTTCGCGACCCAGGCGGGCAACGAACAGGGCTTCTTCCACCGTGCGGCAGCCGGCCGTGTTGGGCAGTATCCGGTACTTGTCCAGGTTGATGTGCTCCAGGATGTTCTGTTCCGGATTATCCAGGTCCAACCGTCGGATGGCGACCGTAACCATTTCGGTTCCCGACGCTTCCAGCGAATCGACCATCTCCTGCATGCTGCGATGCCGACCCGTTCCGACGATCAGCCGGGATTTGAACGACACGCCGCCTATCACCAGTTCATCGGCCATGGCTGCCACTCTCCTGTTTTTGTGCTCGAGGCCGTATCCAGTTGCCTTGAAATAGATTGCCGCCAGGCGGAAACCCGGCGGCCAATAATGAGTGCTACCTACTGTTCCTACGCCGGCATTACCCGAGTCAGGTACAGACGGTCGGCGACGAATTTGGTCGCCCTCTCAGCCTGGTTTCCCCAAGCTCCCGCCAGAAATCGCGTCAGGCATTCGATTGTACGTTGAATTTAGCACCAAGCGCGAATCAAGTCAACGTGAAACGCCGCTTCAAGCGTACCCGCGTTTGTCATTGCGAGCGTAGCGCGGCAATCTCGTCCACATCGTCAGAACGCCGCGCCGACAATATGCCCCACCGGCCGGTTCAGCCAACCCGACCACAAATATACAATGCCGACCAACACGACCAGCGCGATGACCACGCCGACAATCAGGCAACCGTACCGTTCCATGGGCGCTTACGCCGGGATGATCGGCAAGCGAATCCGCGACGGATATTCCCCGTCGTGGTGGATAGTCTGGAGCGCTGGCACGGATTCGGTAGCCGCCCAAGGGTCGCCGGCAGTGTTGAAGTTGCGGTCGAAACGCGGAAAGTTGCTGCTGCTGATTTCCAGGCGTATCCGGTGGCCCGCCTTGAAAACGTTGCTGGTGGCCACCAGGTCGATGGTGTACTCCTCAACGGCTCCCGGCGTTATCGGGCGCGATTCGTCCGTACCTTGCCGGTAACGTGCCCGGATGATGCCGTCCACCAGGCTGCGCGCCGCGCCGCAGGGTTCCACGTCCACCAGCTTGGCGGTGAAGTCCGTATCAGCAGCGGTCGTAGCGGCGAACAGCGTCACGCTGAGCGGCCCGGTGACCTCAATGTCCGCCTCCAGAACCGGCGTGGTGTAGCACAGCACGTCGCCGCGAGCCTCAACGCCCTGTTGGTCGTACGCGCCGCCGGGCACGAACGACTGCCCGCAGCACAGCGCGCCGCCCCGCGTCGGAACCGGGTCCCGGGGGTCGTACACGTACACGTCCGGCGACTCATTGCCCGGCGCTGCCGGCGACAACGACCCGTCGCCCGAGGCGGTATTCGCCTTGCCGCCGCTGTGCAGGTAGTAGTCGGTGTACTGCGTGCGCGCCAGCGGCCATTCCTGCTCGTCCCGCCACTCATTCTTGCCCATCACGAAGATGCGCACCGGCGATTCACTCTCCGCCCCATTCTGCTCGTCTTTCAACCAGTGGTCGAACCACCGCAGGTGGATGCCGTCGGTGTCGATGGCCGGCCCGGCCGCGCCTAGGCCGAAGAAGAACTCCCCGGATATTTCGCCGAAAGGCCCGTGATGCCAGGGGCCGACGATGAGTCGCTGGCCGTCCCGCGCCGTGGCGTCTTCAGCATGCGCCCGCATCCCCACGAAGTTTCGCAGCGTGCCCAGCAGGAATATGTCATGCCAGCCGCCGATGTGCAGCGCCGGCGTGGTGATGTGCGGGTAATGGTCTTCAATCCGCCAGCGGTTCCAGTAGTCATCGCTGGACGAATGTCGAATCCAGTCGTAGAAATAGCCGGCCAGTGGTTCTTTGAGGTGCGGCAGTTCCACGATAGGCTGGTGTCGGAAAGTGCATTCGAGTTCGTTGAACGCCGCCAGTAGTCCTTCGCGTGTTCCATCCGGTACGTCGTGGCGGCTGGCAATCGCGCCCATGTTGGCCATGGTCAGTTGGCGCATCGTCCACGACAGGGCGAACCCCCACGCCAGTGCGCCGCCCTGGTAGGTCCAGCCCTCGTAATAGTCCGAAGCCGTGATGCCCGGCACGATGCAGGTCAACCCCGGCGGATTCGTGATCGCGCACAGCCACTGCGTCGCCCCAACGTAGGAGCGCCCAAACATCCCCACCTTCCCGGAACTCCAGGGCTGTTCAGCGCACCACTGCACGGTGTCGTACCCGTCGTTGGGTTCGTCCAGGAACGGGTAGAACTCCCCCTCGGACGCATATCTGCCGCGCGTGTCCTGGATCACCACCGCGTACCCGTGGGAAGCGGCCCGCATCACGTCGAGGCTGCCGGTCCGGTTCTGGGTCTTGTCGTAGGGCGTGCGTTGCAGCAGGACCGGCAACGGCCCGTCAACGTCGGGACGGTACACGTCGGCGTACAGCGTAACGCCGTCGCGCATCGCCACCGGCACGTTGAACTCACTGCGGATGTTGGTGTACGGGCCAATCATGTCCGGCATAGCGACGCCTCCTTGGTGCCGCCATTATACCGTGATTATCCCAGGAGAAACTCCAGAACCGCTTTCTGGGCGTGCAGCCGGTTGTGGGCCTGCCGGTAGGCCACGGATTGCGGATGCTCCAGCATTCCCGGCGCTACTTCCTCGCCGTAGTGCGCCGGCATGTCGTGCATGAAACACGCCCCCGGCGCGGCCCTTTTCATCAGCGCGTCGTCCACCGTATAGCCCTGGAACGCCACCAGCCGCTGCTCCGTTTCGGCCTCGTCGCCCATGCTGGTCCAGACGTCGGTGTACACCACGTTGGCGTCAACCACCGCGTCCTCGGGCCGCACCAGCGGATGCACCGTTGGCCTCGGCCCGTCGTCGGACCGAACTCCGCGCGCGCTGGCCGCGTCGAACACCGATTCCTCAAGCTGGTACCCATGGGGCGCGGCAATGGAGAAGTTCATGCCCACGGCCGGCGCGCCCAGGCACAGGCTCCGCGCCACGTTGTTGCCGTCGCCGATGTAGGCTACGTTCACGCCGTCCGTTTTGCCGTGAGACTCGGCTATCGTCAGCAGGTCGGCCATGGTCTGGCAGGGGTGTTCAACATCCGACAGCGCGTTGATGACCGGCACGCTGCCGTACTCGGCCAACCCGATCAGCGAGTCGTGGGAGTTCACCCGGGCGACTACGCCATCCACGTATCCGCTGAGCACGCGCGCCACGTCCGATACCGGCTCCCGACGCCCCAGGCCCACTTCCTCCGGCGACATGTACAGGCTGTACCCGCCCAGCTCGGCGATCCCGATCTGGAAACTCACCCGGGTCCGCAGCGACGGCTTCTCAAAGAGCAGGACGATTCGCTTGCCCGCCAGCGGCTGCGCGCTGCCCGGCGGGGCTGCTTTCAGCTCAATCGCCCGGTCAATCAGCCGGCGCGTCTCAGCGGCGGATATGTCAGTGATGGAAAGGAAATCGCGCTTGTCAGACATACTCTGTTTCCTGTCAAACTACGAAATGGGGCCGGTCCTGGAACCGGCCCCGATTACGTTCTGAACGTCCAGGCTGCCTACAGGTTGAACTGCGGGTCCAGGTAGGAGTCGTCCTTGTCGTAAATCTGCAGCCGGGAGCGCAGGGTGTCGCACACTACCAGGCGGTTGTTCGCTCGGTCGAAAGTGCAGCCCATGGGCATCCGGAAGGTTCGCTGCTGCTGTTCCAGGTCGGGAACTCGGCGGCGGGCCTTGACCATGTCGGGGTTGGCGTCCAGGGACAAGTTGCCCCAGTCGGACACTTCAACCGCGTCGCCGGTCAGGTAGGCGATGGGACGAGTCTCGTTGTCATAAATGACGATGCGCTCGTTCATCCAGTCCGCCACGTACACGTCGCCTTCGTTGTCGATGGTGACGTCCAGCGGGTGGTTCAGCTCGCCGGAGCCGGTGCCCTTGCTGCCAAAGGTAGCCAGGTGGGTTCCGCCGGCGGTGTACTTCTGCACCCGGTGGTTGCCCCAGTCGGCAACGTACAGGTCGCCGGAGGGGTCGATGGCGATGCCGGAGGGCATTTCCAGGTCTGCGGGGCCGCTGCCCTTGGAGCCGAAGCCGCCCAGGAAATCTCCGTCGGGGCTGAACTTCTGCACGCGGCTGGTCTTGGCCGAAACGACCCAGACGTTGCCGTCGGCGTCGGTTTCGATTCCCGCGGCGCCGTCCAACTGGCCTTCGCCGTTGCCGGCCTCGCCCCACTGGCGGAGCAGGTTGCCGTCGCCGTCAAACACGGAGACCTGGTTCTTCCACTCGTCGGTGGCATAGACGTTGCCGCTGGCGTCGGTGGCTATCCCGGTAAGCCACATGAACAGGCTGCCGGAGCCGGCCTGGTAGGCAATGCCTTCCCGGCCGAATTCGCCGATGTATTCCTGCTCGACGGTGCACTTGGTGATGCGGGCGCTGGGATTCTGTTCGCCGGAGCGATTGGCTACGTAGAGCGTCCCGTCGGGGAGCGCGGCTACGCCAACCGGCTGGCTGAACCCCATGCCCACCTGAGCGTTCCGGCCAATGTTATGGCTGTAAAGCCATGCGCGGCCGCCCGCTACGGTATTCAGAGGCATAGTAGGTCCTCCTCTTTGCTATTCTCTGTCAGTGTTGCGGCGCAACCGGTTGGTCGCGCCGCTTTTTATTTCGGAGGACCCTTTACTTGATCAGGTCCAGCTTGGGGAAGGCGCCGTTGACGATGGGGTTGGCGTCCATGCCCATCCAGTCTTCCACGATGGTGGAGTACGCGCCGCGGAAGTCGTAGTTGGGAACCAGGTCGCCCTGTTCCAGGTCCTCGGCCTTCCGGGAGGGGTACTCGCCGTAGAAGCCGCCCTTGACGGGATCGCCGATGACGAAGGCAGCGCCGGCTGCGCCGTGGTCGGTGCCGGAGCCGTTGTCGCGGACGCGGCGGCCGAACTCGGAGAACAGGTACATGACGATGTTCTCGCCGGTGTTGTGCTCCTGCATGTCCTGGAAGAAGGCGCTCACGGCCTCGGAAACTTCCTTCCACAGCACCGGGTGGGCCGCGGCCTCACCGGCGTGGGTGTCGAAGCTGCCGTGCTGCGTGTAGAAGATCTTGGTGCCCAGGTCGGCCATATAGACCTGCGCGATGTCGCGGAGGTGCATGGCGATGGGGCTGTTGGGATACTCGACGTTGCTGGAGTACCGTTCGGGGGCTACCTTCACGATGTCGGCGCCGACCATGGCGTCGGTGCCGGTGGAGCGCAGGTAGTCGTTGACGAAGCTGCCGCCCACGGTGGGGGAGTACATCTTCGAGAACAGGTCCAGGGCCTTCGAGCGCTGGTCAGCGTCGGCGATGCCGGTGAGCAGGCCATAGGTGCTCAGGTCGGCGATAGCGGCGACGGGGACGCCGGGGACGGCCAACGCGCGGGGCAGGCCGTGGCCGAAATTGATGGCCGTCAGCACGTTTTCCTTGTTGGGGTCCAGCTCGCGGGCGACGCGGCCGGCCCAGCCCTCGGTGCCAACCTTGTCCGGCTCACAGGTGTGCCAGATGTCCATGCTGCGGAAGTGCGAGCGCGGGCTGTCGGCGTAGCCGATGCCGTGGATGACGGCAACCTTGCCCTCGTCGAACATTTCCTTGATGGGGCCCATGGTGGGCATGAAGCCGAGCTCGTCATTGACGGGGATGATGTCTTCCCGCTCGTACCGAATCGTCGGCCGGTTGTCGTAGTACAACGAGTCGTTGTAGGGGATCACCGTGTTGAAGTAGTCGTTGCCGCCGGTGAGCTGCAGGACCACGATGACCGGATCTTTCTTGGTGGAGGTCATTGTGTATGCTCCTTCTTAAGTTTGTAGTCGTCCGTTGATCGGTGTTGTCGCCGGGCCGGATTTCGGCCCGGCGCGTTTCCGATTAGCCGAACTGGAACTCGGTGGTGGCGCTGATCAGGGCCATGGTCTCGCCCACGCGGGTCGCGGTGGCGGTACGGTTGCTCCAGTCAACGTCGCCGCCGGCGCGAACGTGCTCAGCCAGCTGGCCGCGGGTTTCTTCGCTCAGTTCCACGAAGCCCATGTAGTCCGTGCAGGCGTCCAGCAGGTGGTCGGCGGTGGCTACGCCTTCGGCCTGCATGTTGTCGATGATGTCGCGCATTCCGGGCAGTTCGGGGTTGGACACCCGGTCGGCCACGAAGTTGATGCGGGCCAGCAGCGCGCCGGAGTTGATCCACTCCAGGCCGGTGTGCCAGCCTTCCACCGACGGCGGGTCCAGGATGGACTGGCCCATGTAGGTGGGCTCCTTGCCGATGTTCAGCACGCCGGGGTCCGGGTTCTCGAAGAGGCCGACCATCCGCAGGGTGCCGGCGACCACTTCGGCCGGGCTCTTGATCTTCTGGTAGCGGGCGTCCTTGAACCACTGCGAGAGGAACATGTGGCGCAGCACGGCCTTCATCTCGAAGCCGGACTGCTCGAACACGTCCATCATCTCTTCCAGCGCGTCCTCGTCCCGGGCCGGCTCAATGGTCCATGCGGGAACCTGCGGCTCGTCGGCGACGAAGAAGTTGTAGAGGTGGCGGCAGATGAAGCGGGAAGTTGCCGGCTCTTCCAGGATGATGTCGATGATGTCCTCACCGTTGAAGTTGCCGGTGCGGCCCAGGAACGTCTTTTCACCGAAGTCGTGGTCGGCTTCGTTGTAGGTGAACTTCCAGGGGTAGCGGCCGTAGGGAGCGCGGGGCAGCTTGGCCTGGATGGTCCAGCCGGTAAAGGCCCGCGAGCACTCGCGTACGTCAACCTCGGTGTAGTTCGACACGCCCATGGAGAACAGTTCCAGGAGCTCGCGGCCCCAGTTCTCGTTCACGGCGTCCCGGTGGTTCTCGTTGTTGTCCAGCCAGAAAATCATGGCCGGGTTCTTGGACAGCTCGATGAGAATGTCCCGGTAATTGCCCATGCCCTGTTCGCGGAGCATGTCGATCTGCTCGAGCAACTGGTCGCAGTTGTCAACCTTGGAGTTGCCGGTGGCGAATACGTGGTGCCAGAACAGGGTCATCTTCTCTTCCAACGGCCGGTCGCTGGATACCATGTTGTACATCCAGTTGGCCTGGCCGGAGAAGGGGACGCCGCCGGGGAGCAAAAAGCTGGGGTGATACCGCAGCAGCAGAGCCATCTTGCCGCCCTCGTTCTCGACGGGCGGATTCAACAGCTCTTCCACGGTGGCCTCGTAACCCTGGGCAACGCAGCGTTCCAACTCCGCGCGGTTGGCGCCGAAGCCGGCGCGCCGCATCAGGTGGGCCATCAATGCCAGGTCATCTTTGTGTGACATCCTGTGCCTCCTTCCTGTGTTTTTCCTTGCCAAAGCCGCATACGCACATAACGTGCCCGCGCGACTCACGTTTTGCCGCTAGTTTAAATTACCGGCAACAGCGTGTCAACCGAAATCGGCGCATCGCTCAAATTTGATAATGATTATAAAGTGGTAGCCAACGTCAATGTAAGCCTCGACCTCTGGAGCCCGGCAATCACTTCGGCACCGCCCACGCCGGCGGCGGCGCGTACGTAACCGCCGGGTCATTGTCGGCGGGAATCTGCGCCACTAAACGGCCGTTTTCCACCTTCACGTCGTGGTAGAAAAGCTGCGCCCGCGGCCCGTTCACGCACACGCCCTGGCTCTCCTCAAACCGCCAGCCGTGGTCGGGACACAGAAAGCTCTTGTCCCACTTGACCACCCGGCCAAAGGCGTGCGGACACACCATCGACAGCAGACGGTACTCGTTGTCCCGCGCCTTGGCCAGCCAGAATTCTTCACCGTTTTCCAGCCTCACCCGCGCCGGCAACGACGGAAAATCCCCCACCGCGCCAATGTCCACCTTGCGCGCCGGCGCCATCTTGTTCTGCCCGATGTCCGCGGGATCTGTCACCATGCGCCGCCGCCGGTGGTAAATGTTCTCGCTCATGGCGCTTCTCCTGATTGATGTGGGTCGGCCCGGGTCGTGTCAGCCGGATTCGTGTCAGTCGGTGGGTAACCCGCCGAAAGCTTCTTCCATTGTGATGATCGGGAAAATCTCGGTGCGGTTCCATGTAGCCAGGCCCATGTCGATCACCGCGTCATCTACCGCATGAGCGTCGGGGCCGTCCAGAATCAGCCACGTCTGATGCGACGACTTGCCGACCCACCCGCCGCGAAACTCGCAGCCCCGGCTCGCCAGCGTTTCGGTCAACTCGGCGGACATGCGCAGCACGCGGTCCCTTACCCCCAAGTCAACGCCGGGACACCGCTCCGGCGCATGTTCCAGCGACACCATGTACAACCCCATCGGCCCGTCCCTCCATTCGTGAGCTTAGCGGATTGCAGCGGTTTGCGCGGCGGTGGCCGGACGGAATATCCCGGGCCGCGTTAACCCGTCAAAGACCTGCGGACGCATCGCTTCGGCCAGCCCTTCCAGCACGTCGATCACCCGAGGCCCGTGCCGGCTCGGAATCTGGCCGTCAAACAGATACACCCGCCCGTCTTTCACGGCGTCCAGCGCGTTCCACTCCGGCAAGTCGGACAGCCGCGCCGTCTCGACAATCGTTCGGTCCATGTTGAACGCGCAGGGCATGACCATCACGTAGTCGGGCTGGTATTCCAGCACTTCGTCCCAACCCACTTCCCGCGACTTGCCCCACTTTTCGGCCAGTCCTTCCTCGCCCCCGGCCAACTCGACCAACTCCGGAGTCCACTGCCCCGTGTTGCGCAGCGGTTCCAGCCAGTCGATGCAGAACACTTTGGGCCGGCTCCCGTCCACCGCGCGGCCGGCCACGTATTCGGTTCGCGCTTGCAGTTCCGCCAGCAAGGCCCCGGCGCGCTCGGGAACCCCCGCCGCGTCGCCAATCCGCCGGATGTTCCCGAAAATGTCGTCCAGCCCGGCCGGCCGGATGCTCAGAATCTCGGGCGAGTAATCCAGCGCTTTCGCCGCCGTCTCGAACACCGAACCCGCGCCCACCGCGCAGACCTCGCACAACTCCTGCGTGAGTATCAGGTCCGGTTGCAGCCGGCGCAGCAAGTCACCGTCGATGATATAAAGGGGATTCCCGGTCGCCCGCGCCTGCTGGATGATGGCGTCAATCTCCGCGCTGGACAGGTGTGACTTGCTCCGTATGCTCCGGCTTACCACCGGCAGCCCTCGCGCCTCCGCTGGGTAGTCGCACATGTGGGAAACGCCCACCAACGAGTCGCCCAGCCCGAGGGCAAAAACGATCTCCGTCGCGCTGGGCAGCAATGACACGATACGCATGCCCGGCATTGTAGGCCGATTCGTTTCCGATGGCAAACCTTGAGCAACGCCATGGACACACCGGATGTACGGGATGATAAATTGCGAGTGACATGCCAATGGTATGATACGAACAGCTATGACCGCTCGCATCCTCAACGGCAACGAACTGGCTGCCGACCTGCGTTCCGAGGCAGCCTGGGACACTGCGGAGTTGTTCGCAGACACGGGGGTGAGGCCCGGCCTGGCCGCCGTGCTGGTGGGCGACGATCCGGCGTCGTCGGTGTACGTGCGCAACAAGCGCCGCGCGTGCGATGAAGCCGGCCTATTCTCGGAAACTTTCCGGCTGCCGGCCGATACCACGCAGCGGGAGTTGACCGCCCTCATCAACAGCCTCAACGCAAACCGCGCCTTCCACGGCATCCTGGTGCAACTGCCCTTGCCCGGACACCTCAACGAAACCGAGGCCATCGAGCGCATCGACCCCCGCAAGGACGTGGACGGCCTGCACCCGGTCAGCCAGGGCCGCATGTTGCAGGGATACCCAACCTTCCTGCCCTGCACTCCCGCCGGCGTGCAGCAGGTGCTCCTCCGCTCCGGTTACGACCCGGCCGGCCAGCACGTCGTCATCGTCGGCCGCAGCAACATCGTCGGCAAACCCCTGGCCGCCCTCTTGATGCAGCGCAACGCCGGCGGCAACGCCACGGTCACCGTCTGCCACACCAGGACCCGCGACCTGCCCGACATCACCCGCCAGGCCGACATCCTTGTCGCCGCCATGGGCGTCCCTCGCGCCATCGGAGCCGAAATGGTGCGCCCCGGAGCCGTCGTCATCGACGTGGGCATCAACCGCGTTGACGACCCGTCCCGCCGCCGCGGCTACCGGCTGGTCGGCGACATCGACTTCGGCCCGGTGGCCGCCAAAGCCGAAGCCATCACCCCCGTCCCCGGCGGCATCGGCCCCATGACCGTTGCCATGCTCATCAGCAACACCATTCAGGCCGCCCGGCGCGCCTCCGCCGGATAAGTCGTCATTCCCGCGTAGGCGGGAATCCAGAACCCGCGATGCAAACCAGCGACTTCGATTACCACCTGCCGCCCGAGCTGATCGCCCAGACGCCCGCCGAACCGCGCGACTCGTCCCGGCTGCTGGCGCTCCATCGGCATCGGCCTGACGACGGCATCGAGCACCGCCAGTTCCGCGACCTCACCGACTACCTCCGCCCCGGCGACCTGATGGTTTTCAACCGCAGCCGCGTCATCCCGGCACGCCTGCACGGAACCGAAAGCCGCTCCGGCGCTACCGTGGAAGTCCTGCTGGTGCGCCGCCTGGAGCCGGGAATCTGGCAAGCCCTGGGACGCCCCGGTCGTCGTCTGCGCGCCGGAGCCGAGATAGTCATCGACCCGCATTCACCCGACGCCGGCCGCACCGACGGCCTCCGCATCGAGATACTGGAAACCCACGAAAACGGCCTGCGCACCGTGCGCTTGTCCAGAGAAGACGAACTGGACAACCTCGGTGAGCTGCCGCTGCCGCCATACATTAAGGAAACGCCTGACGACCCCGAACGCTACCAGACCGTGTACGCCGACGCGCCCGGCAGCGTCGCCGCACCGACCGCCGGCCTCCATTTCACTGACGGGATGCTGAAGTCAATCCGCGATTTGGGGGTTCAGACGGCATGGGTGACCCTGCACGTTGGCCTGGACACCTTCCGCCCCGTGCATGGCGAGAACATCGGCGAGCACAAAATCCACACCGAATGGTTCGACCTGCCCCAGGATACCGCCGACGCCATCAACCGCGCCCGCCGCGATGGCCACCGCATCATCGCCGTCGGCACCACCACCGTCCGCACTCTGGAACACGTCGCCCGCGATTCCGGCGGCAACATCATCGCAACCTCAGGCGACGCGGACCTCTTCATCACCCCCGGCCATCAATTCCGCCTGGTGGACGCCATGCTCACCAACTTCCACCTGCCCCGTTCCACCCTGCTGATGCTGGTATCCGCCTTCGCCGGCCGGGAGCGCATCTTCGCCGCCTACCATGAAGCCATACAGCGCCAGTACCGCTTCTACTCCTTCGGCGACGCCATGCTGATTTTATAACTTATGCCTTCTCTCAAGCGAATGATTAACCAACAGCCATCGTGAAATCAGCATCCCGAACCGTGAATGCCAACCGGCTATTGGTTGGGTCGTAGTCCATCTGCCAGCGGCGGATAACGTCCCGCCCCAGCAGCGACGGAATCCGGTCGCTGACGTCGCCGGGTTTGGCGACGTTCACGCTGATTCGGTATCCGTAATATCGTGCTGCCGATTCATCAATGAAAAGCAGCATTGCGGGTTCCGGGAAGTACGATGCTGTGCCGCCAATGCCCTGGGATCTGGAGCGTCCTTGTAGCAGGTCAAACGGTACGCCCGCGACCACGCCGTCGCGGGGATGTAGGTAACTGGTATCCGCCCCCGTGTCCACCAACAGCGTGATGTCCTCAACTGTTATTCCCAGTCTTGGCAGCGACAAGCGACAACGGAGGTAAGGGCGGTCCAATTCCCGCACGTCGCCGATAATCATACAACCAGCGGCCCGGAATTAACGTCCAGAAAGTCTATGATTGCCTGACCGCGGGCAATGCCTTTTTCTTCCAGCCGCTGCCTGACTTCGTCCAGAGTATCGCCCACTACCAGCACGTCGCCCGGGGCGAGGGCCACGAACTGGTCCGGGTACTGCTGGCGCAGCGACTTCTCTTTTCGCACGAACTGACGGAACAACTCATCGTACTCCCGCCAGCTTTTCGCAAAGGCTTCGTGGCCGCCGGCCTGTTCGATCATCGCTTCCATATCGGCGCGGACTCCCTCGCTGGCATTGCTCGTCGTTTCAGACATGGCGTCATTCTCCTATCTTCGTGCTACTGCTTACGTGAGGCCGGCAGACTTCCGAATCTAGTACAAAGCCATTCTAGCACGAGCATGACCGCCATCAGCCAGGCGAGCGCCTGCTATACTCAACCCGCGCCACGGCGATTCGGCAGAGGCAGCCGCGAACAGGGGACGAAGAAAATGGCTATGATGCCCGAAGACAACGATAACAACCGCCCCGTGTGGTTCGTTAGTGCTGGAGCCGGTCGGAATGACCGAGCCTCAAGGTTTATCTCGGAAGGTATTTGGGAAAATGTGTATGGAACCGATAACGAGGAAAAGATACTATCAATCATGCCGGGCGACCGAATTGCAATTAAACATACGTCCGTCAATGTGGATCCGGACCGATTGCCCTTCGACAATCGAGGTCAGCCCGTTTCCACAATGGAAATAAAAGCCGTGGGAACGGTCGTCGTCAACATGGGCGACGGGCGCACCTTGAAAGTTGATTGGACGCCCGTTGATCCGCCAAACGTGTGGTGTTTCTTTACGGGGATTGACACAGTTTGGGATGTGTTTCCAGGGGGATGGCATACAGATAAGTTGATTGACTTTGCATTTGAAAATCAGATTCAGGATATCGACGAATATCTGTCCATACCCTATTGGGGCGAACGATATGCCGAGCATATCTATGATTCACCAGCCCCATCGGTTGATGAGGGATCCCTGGTGGCAGATTTGAGAACAACGCGCCTAGATGCGCTACCCTACGGTGTTGGCGACATCCTCGCCGACGGCTGCTTCCTCGATGAGGACATATTGGAATCGATGCTCCACCGCCTTAGCACCAAGCAAAACATCATCCTGCAAGGACCGCCCGGGGCCGGCAAAACCTGGCTCTCCAAGCGGTTAGCCTACGCCCTCATCGGCCATAAGGACGACAACAAAGTCAGGCAAGTCCAATTCCACCCCAACCTGTCCTACGAGGATTTCGTACGCGGCTGGCGGCCCGACGGTGAAGGCGGACTTGTTCTCGCTGATGGCCCGTTTCTGAAACTGTGCGAAGGCGCCGGAAAGGACCCGGACGGCAAGTACGTCATGGTCATCGAGGAAATCAACCGCGGCAATCCAGCCTCAATTTTCGGAGAACTGCTCACCTTGCTGGAAGCCGACAAGCGCAGCCCCAACGATGCCTTGGCCTTGGCCTACCCGCACGATGACAGCGAGCGATTCCACATTCCGCCCAACGTGTACGTCATCGGGACTATGAACCTTGCTGACCGTTCGCTTGCACTGGTGGATTTCGCCCTGCGCCGCCGCTTCGCCTTCTTCGACCTGGAACCCCAGTTAAACGAGGCTTGGCGGGAGTGGGTGCATCAAGAGTCCGGCATCCCCGACGACTTTCTGGCGGGCATCGCGGCTCGTATCGGCGCATTGAACTCCCAAATCGCCGACGACCGGAATTTGGGCAAACAGTTCCGTATCGGCCACAGCCATTTCACGCCGCCGCCCGATACTCCGATTGACGACCCTCAGCAATGGTTCACGGAAATTGTGGAAACCGAAATCGCCCCGCTGCTGCGCGAATACTGGTTTGACGACGCGAGCCGGGCGGAAGAAGAATCTCAAAAGCTCCTGAGCGGTTTGTGACTCTGCAATCTGACACGCCAGTAACCGGCTTCATCGGCAAAATCCCGGTACGCAACATCTGGCTGCTCCTCCTCTACACTTCCCAACTCTACAGCGAGTTGCCGGCGTCCCGCCGCGTCGAGTTGGAAAGCGCGCCGGATGACATTCCGGATCTGGTAGCTGAAATCCTCGCCAACGCCGTTGAACGCCGGCTGCGGCGTAATCTCACTGCCGGCTACCAACGACGGCAGGCCGACCTGAACCGGGTGCGCGGGCGCATCAACCTGCTCCGCACCGAACGCCGCCTGTTGCTCCAGCGCGCCCGTGTCGCCTGCGTTTTCGACGAACTGACCACCGACACGCCCCGCAATCGCTACGTCAGGGCCGCGTTGACCCACGTCGCCGGCGTGGTCACAGAACCTCACCTGCTACATCACTGCCGCGACCTGGCCCTCCGCATGGAAATGGCCGGCGTAACCGGCTATATGGACTCCAACCAGGCGCGAAAAACCGCGCCGCTCGCTAACGCCGGCTGGGTGGACTCCCACGAACGGCAGATGCTCGCGGCGGCCCAATTGGCCTTGAATCTTTACATCCCGACCGAGCAAGCTGGCCGCGCTCTGCTGCCCATCACAGACCGCCGGGAAAAGCAGGGCTGGAAACTTTACGAAGACGCCGTAGCCGGCTTCTACAAAGTGGTACTGACGGAAACCGGATGGCGAGTTCGAGCGCAGAGCGGAATCGCCTGGCCGACGGAAAGCCCGACTTCCGGCCTGTCGGCGTTGATGCCGGGTATGACGCGCGACATCGTTCTCGAACGCGACAACCGTCGCATCGTCGTCGACACCAAGTTCACGTCAATAGTTACAACGGGCCAGTACGGAAACGAAACCTTCAAAAGCGGCAACATCTACCAGTTGTATGCCTACCTGCGCTCCCAGGAAACCGCCGCCGATCCGCTCTCGCACCACTCAACCGGCGTCCTCCTCTACCCGGCCATTGACGCCTGCGTTGACGAATCCGCAACCATCCAGGGCCACCGCATCCGTTTCGCCACCGTCAACCTGGCCGCCAAAACGCAAACGATCCGCAACCAACTGCTGCGGATCGTTGATGCTTGAGTGCTCAACCCGATACCGGCTAGCTGAACCTCGGCGGCGATTCTTCGTCGCCGGCTTCGTAAGTGTCGTCCCGCAGGCTGCGCCGGCGTGAGCGCGGACTGCGTTCGGGAGCGTCCTCCGCCTCGTCGATGGTCGTCTCGGCCCGCGGCTCCTCGGCGGGTTCGTCGCCATCCGCCACCGTGGACTCAACCACGTCGGACACACCGCCGCCTTCTCCCTCCTCATCCGGCTGCGGCGCGTACTGCGGGTTGGCCCGCCAGAAATCCTTGACCGCCCCGTCCAGGTAGCGGTGCATTTCCTCGGGCTCGCGCACCTGGAGCGGAACCCGGCGTCGGTTCACCGTATAGACGCGCAGCGGGTCGCCCATGAACCCCCGGTCCAGCACCACCTCGCGGATGTCGCTGAAATGTATGGTGCGTTGCCGCGGCATGCCGAACATAATGATCAGCGCGTCCGAATAAACCCGGTACTGGCGCGGCGACGTCAGCCACGAATACGCGCCTACGCCCAGGCCGACAATCACCAGCAGCCATGCGCTGCCCCGGTTGGTGGATGCCGCGTCGTCGCCGGCTTCCGGAGAGGCGCCTTCGGTTTGCGCGGCGGGTTCACTGCTCGCCCGGGGGCTGCACGCCGCCGCCAGCGGGTCAAACCCGGCCGCTTGCAAAAGCCCCAGTACCACCACCACCGCCGCGAGGATCAGGGTGAGGTTGAAACGTACTCTGCTCGGCGCCCAATATATCAACGTCGTTTCGGGCTGCTGCATACTTTTATCGCACCTGTCGTGTTGTTCCATGTCCCAAGACGCGCCGGAATCACTCCCCGTCACGCCGACGGATATGTTACCACACGCGCCGCCCCTTCCGGCGATTGCTTGACCCCCCGGCGCGTTGGTGCCAGAATTGACCGCATCTTTTACCAGCGACACACTACGTGCAGGAGGCGACGGCCATGCGCATTTGCAGGTTTCGCACGGGCGACCGGGTAGCTTACGGAATCGTTGACGGAGATAACGTCCTGGAAGTTCAGGGCGGTCTGTTTGACGGCCTCAAGGAATCGGGCAGCAAGTACGCCTTGAGTTCGGTCAAGCTGCTGCCGCCGGTGATACCGCCCACATTCTACGCCGCCGGCATCAACTTCCCGGAACACGTTACCTGGGCCGCCCACATGCGGGGCGAAGAACCCAACCTGCCCAAGAAGGCCGACGTCGGCTATCGCGCCGTCAACGCCCTCACCGGCCACGGCGACCCCATCATGGTTCCCGCCGACGCCACCGAGGAGCTCCAGTACGAGGGCGAGGTCGTGGTGGTCATCGGCAGGGAATGCCGCAACGTCAGCCAGGACGAAGCCCTGGACTACGTGTTCGGCTACACCATCGGCAACGACGTCAGCGAACGCTACTGGCAGCGCAACGACCGAACCATGTGGCGCGCCAAGAACACCGACACCTTCAAGCCCATGGGCCCGTGGATCGACACCGATGCCAACCCGGACGAGATGCACGTCACCATACAGGTCAACGAGCGCGTCGTCGGCGAGTACGACCTCAAGACCGCCATCTTCGGCGTGCGCGAGTACATCAGCGACATGAGCAAGTACCTCACGCTGGTTCCCGGCGACGTCCTCTGGATGGGCACCGACGGCGCCACCGAAAACATGAAGGACGGCGACGTGTGCGACATCACGGTCACCGGCATCGGCACGCTCAGCAACCCGGTGGTCTGGGGCAAGTAACGCCGCATGATGGTTCCAGGCGAGGATTAGGGGTGAGCCCGCCTCACGCGGGTTCGCCTCTGCGTGCCACATTATGACCGACGCCCTGACGTGCCAGCGCTGCGGCGCATCCTACGCGCCGGAACATCGCTTCTGCGGCTCGTGCGGCGCGGAGGTCCGGCCGGCCGTTTCAACTCCGGTAGCTGCGGAGCCGCCTGAACCGCCTGCCCCCGCCGCTCCCCCTGCTGCGCGTCCCCGGTCGTCCGACGAGTTGGACCGGCTGGCCGGCGCGCCCTACGACCCGTCGCCGCGCACGGAGGCCGTACCGGTTGGCCAGCTGGACGATACGCTCCATTACTACATACCTCCCAACCGGATCGTTCTCCTCACCGTCCTCAGCGCCGGGCTGTACATCTTCTACTGGATGTACATAACGTGGCGGCACTACCGGGACCACACCGGGGAGACTGCTTATCCGATTTTCCACGCCCTTTCGTTGATGGTGCCCGTCTATCAGTTCTTCCGGCTCCACGCCCACATGCGCGTGTTCCAGGAACTGATGGAGGCCCGCGACGTTCCCAGCACCCTCAGTCCGCTCCGGGCCGTGGGCATCTACTTCGGCGTCGTCATGCTCGAGATGGTCGCTTTCCGGCTGGTCGCTGAGCCAACACTCACCGGAACCCAGCAGGTGGCCTACTTCGCCATCAACGCAGTGCAGGTGATTGTCCTGACCTGGCTGAGCGCCCACGCCCAGGGCAACCTGAACCGTTTCTGGCAGCGCAGGCTCGGCTCCCGGTTGGGCCCAGCGCCGCTGAGCCCGGTGGAAATTGCCCTCGTAATCCTGGGCCTCCTGGAATGGGGGATGCTGCTGGTCATCCTCATCGACCCCACCCTGCTGCCCTCGGACCCGGCGGCAGCCCCATAAGTTCGTCCCTTCTCCCAGCGGCTACCGCGCCCCGAGCGCCACCTGGACCATCCGCTTCTCCAGGGCCAGGGCCATCTCGGTGGTCAACTCGGTGCGCTCGTGCTCTCCAATCACGCCCACGAACGCAACGCCCAACAGTCTCCCTACGCGGAAGTCAATCACCGTGGACGAGAGCAACCCGGCCGGGCCGCCCTGCAGAACGCGCAGAGCCACCGCTTCATCATAAAAGCCGTCCGTGTCCAGCCGGTCAACCGATATTATCTGTTGTCCCGAACCCACGCTCTCGCCAAGGTTGTCCTCGAAATCCTTGACGAAAATATCGGACATCCAGCCCGATACCTGCTCCGGGTTCTCAAACAGGTGGACGACCGTGGCCCCAACGAAATTTACCCCGCTGGACGGCGTCACGTCGGAGGTCGGCACGAACTCGCGCATGAAACCGCCGATGCGGCCCGCGTTGCGAAAGCGCTCGGCGGTGCTGCCCTTGAAGCCGTTTTCGGCCATTTCCGCGTTGTCCAGCGGACCCGACCGCGCCAGTTGGTAACCCCGCAGGTCGTCGGGCAGGTCGGTGGTCTCCAGCGTCATGTATTCCAGGTCGGCCTCGCCGACCCGGTACGTAGCGGTCCACAGCGGGTTGGATGACACAGGTATTCCTCCCGGTGTAGGGGCGAATCACCGTTCGCCCCTACTAATCTATTTTCCCGTCATTCCCGCTTTAGCGGGAATCCCGAAATGGTTGCCGACGGCTGGTTTGAGCTAGGCGGCCACCATCGGATAAACGTGGCGTCCCCGCGACATTTCCACCGGCACATCCGTCCGCGTCCACTCGTTGCCGCCGTCGTTGCTGCAATAGACGTGGCCGTCCCGGTCGCAGCAATAGACGTTGCTCGGCGCGTTGCGGTCAATCGCGATCTGGAACATGCGCGCCGGGGCAACCTCGCCCAGGTCAACCCGCTCCCAGGTTTCGCCCGCGTCCGTCGAACGCACCAGCACGCCGGCGTCAATGGTGCCGGCCGGCGCGCTGCCGCCGCCGGCGCCCGCCGCCAGGTACATATTGTTGGGATTCGTGGGGTCCACCACCAGGTCCCGGCAGTAGCTTCCGCCTTCGAACATCTCCTCGATGGGCACGAATTCCCAGTCCTTGCCCCGCTCACGGCTGCGGAACATCGCCAGCTGCGTGATGATGTACACCAGGCCTGGGGAGGACGGATTGACCTGCACGCCGTGCAAGTCCACCGGCCCCAGGCGCGTGTAGTGCCCGTCGGTGATGCACGACCAGGTCTCCCCGCCGTCGCTGGACTTGATGAGGCCGCCCACTTCAATCGCCCCGTACACGTCGTCGGGGTACGCCGGGTCGATGCTCAGGCCGATGACGCGCTTGCAGATTTCATAGGGGTTCATGGTGATGTGGGGATGCACCAGTCCTTCGGTGTTCAGCTGACGCCAGGTGTCGCCCCCGTCGTCGGAGCGGCAGACGCGCCCCGCGTCATAGCCGGCGAACATGATGCTGGAGTCGTTGGGGTGGGCGGCCAGCGACCATACGTCACCGCTGAGGGTGTCAGTGCGGCGCCAGTTTTCGCCCCGGTCGTCGGTTCGGTACACGCCGTCCTGGGTGCCGGCGAAAATCGTGGCCGGCCGGTCCGGATGGGCCAGCAGGGCGCGCACCTGCGGGTCTTCGGGCAGTCCATTCTCAATGGCGACCCACTGGGATTCGCCCTCGGTCAGGCGGTACATTCCGCCCTCGCCCAGCGGCGTGCCTTCTGCCCCGATGATCAGGGCGCTCTCGCCGGCCAGGCCGACATATACGTTGGTGTTGTGCGCTGTAATGGTCATTGCTTACTCTCCTGGTGGCGGCTCGGTCTCGGTTTTACAGATTGTTGGCGCAACGCCGCTCCTTGTCAAGGGTTGACCCCACTATGGCCACATGATCCAGCCCGTGCGATTCGTCCGGGCGCGGAACAGGTGGCCGCCTCCCGTCGTCACGTACAGCGTCCGCATGTCAGCGTCGCCGAAGCAGCAGTTGGTGGGGCGGTCAACTCGCATCGGGTGGGTTTCCAGCACGCGCCCGTCGGGTGAGAAAACGTAGATCATCGGCCCGGGGCCGGCGGCCTCCCAACCCGCGCAGGCAATGATGTTCCCGTCCTCGTCCAGCGTCATCCCGTCCACCCCGCGCTGCACGCCCGCGCTGCCTTGACCGCGAGCGTCCCCGTCCGATGCACCCCCGTCGATGCCAAAGGTGTGCAGCGTTTTGTACTCTCCCAGCGACCCGTCGTCGTTGATCGGGTACGCCCGCAACTCTCGCCGGCGGTCCGCGCCGTAGTCGCTCTGCGCAATGTACAGCGTCTTCTGGTCCCGGCTGATCAGGACGCCGTTGGGACGCGATATATCGGTCGTGGCGCGTACCAGCTCCCACTGGTCGTCGCCTTTGGGGTCCAGCCGCAGCACCGACATGTGGTCCAGTTCCATGGGCCCGCTGTCGCCGATGCCGGAGTACGGGTCGGTCAGCCAGATGCGGCCCGACTTGTCCACCACTAGGTCGTTGGGGTTGTTGTGACGCTTGCCGTCCAGCAGGTGCGGCAGCGACGTGGCGGTGTTGGTGGCGGCGTCAAACCTCGCTATGCGCCTCCGCCCCTGCTGGCATCCGTACAAATTGCCCTGGGCGTCAAAGCACAATCCGTTGGTGTTGAAAGCCTCGTTGAAATACTCGGAAACCTCCCCGGTTTTGGGGTCATACCTCAGGATTTGGGAAGCCGGAATATGCGTGAAAAGCACCGCTTCTCCATCCCACACCGGCCCTTCCGTAGTTCCGCCGTAAGGCCCGGCCACCAGTTCAAAATTCCAGGACATATCGGTTGCACCTCCATAGCTGGTGGCCGCAGTTTAGCACGGGTCAGGCACAGCGACGCGAAATTGACGACATCTGTCCAGGACATTATCAACAGACGTAGGGGCGGGTTTCAAACCCGCCCCACTTTTCTCTGGCACAGATTCCGGGTCCTAACGTCCCCGCAGCCTCGGGTCCAGCGTATCCCGCAGCGCGTCGCCCAGGAAATTGATGGCGAACACCACCACCGAGATCGCGATGCCGGGGAACACGGCCAGCCACCAGGCAACCCGAATTTCCTCCGTGCCACGGGTCAACATACCGCCCCAGGTGGGAACGTCCGGCGGGACGCCCACGCCCAGGAACGACAACGACGCCTCGATGATGATGGCGAACCCCAGCGTGATGGTTCCGAGCACAATGTAGCTGGCCACCACGTTGGGCAGGATGTGCCTCAGCATGATGCGGATGGAACCGGCGCCGATGGCGGTCGCCGCCAGCGTGTAGTCCAGCTCCTTGATACTTAACACCTGTGAACGGATCACTCTGATGGTGCCCGGTAAGAGGATTACCAGCAGGGCAATGATGACGTTGTTGGCGGAACCGCCCAGAACGGCTACCAACGCCAGCGCCAGGATGATCGGCGGGAAGGCCATCATCGCATCGACAATTCTCTGGATGACCAGGTCAACTTTTCCGCCAATATAAGCGCTGAGGATGCCGATCAGGGCTCCCAGGGTTACTCCGATGCCCACGCTGAGCAGGCCCACGTAAATGGAAATCTGCGACCCGGCGATGATGCGGCTGAGTTCGTCGCGGCCCAGGTGGTCGCTGCCCAGCCAGGCCCCCGGCTGCGGCGGCAGGTACTTCTCTTCGTGGGCGCGGATGTCCAGCGGGTCGTGGGGCAGTATGCCCGGAATGGCATAAGACACCGCCGCCGCCAGGATGGTCAGCAAAATGATAACCGCGCTCACCGCGCCAATGGGCTTGGAGCGGGAAAAGGCCACTATCTTCTGCACCTGCGTTTGACGCGGGCGCATTTCCAGCAATTGGGCCTCAGCGTCGGAAATGGTTATTCCCTGCCCGGTGTTTGTTGTAGTCATTCGACCGATTCTCCGTAGTCCCTTCCGATAGTCCGCGCCGGATCTAGGCGTACCGGATGCGCGGGTCCAACAGCCCGTACAGCAGGTCAACCAGCAGGTTGATGATGACGATGGACACCGCGATGACGATGATGATGGCCTGGAGAGTGGGGAAGTCCCGCTGGAACACGGATTCGATGAGCAGCGTTCCAATACCCGGCACCTTGAAGATGCTTTCGATGATGACGGTGCCGCCGAACAACCGCCCGAACTGCCAGCCCGAAATCGTCAGGATGGGCAGCACGGCATTCTTCAACCCGTGCCTCACCAGCACGATGCGCTCCGCCAGCCCTTTCGCCCTCGCCGTCCGCATGTAGTCCTCGCGGATGATCTCCATCATTGAGGAGCGGGTAACCCGGGCGATGAAAGCCATGTCGTAAAAACCCAGGGCCAACGCCGGCAGGAACATCTGCAGCAGGTTCTCCCAGGGGTCTTCCCACAAATCGGCGTAACCGAGGGGAGGCAGCCAGCCAAAGCCTCGCGACAACACCAGCACCACCAGCAACCCGGCGAAGAAAGTAGGTATTGATATACCCACCAGGGTTATAACGCGGGACAGGTAATCAATGGGGCTGTCCGGTTTGATGGCGGAAATCACCCCCAGAGGCACGGCGAAAACTACGGCGATGATAATCGCCAGCACTGCCAGTTCCAGCGTGCGGGGGATACGTTCCCCGACCAACTTGCTGACCGGCTGTCCGAATCGCGAGATGGAAGTGCCCAGGTCTCCCTGGACCAGTCCGCCAATCCACTCTACGTACTGAATGGCGATGGGGCGGTTGGTTCCCAACTGCTTGCGCAGGTCTTCCAGTTCCTGCTGGGTGAATGCAGCGTCGCCCTCGCTGAGAATCACCAGGGCCGGGTCGCCGGGCAGCAGCCGCATCACCGTGAACACGATGATGGACACCAGCAGCACGGTGGGAATAATCAGCGCAATGCGTTTCAACGCGTACTGTCGCATAATTTCTGCTCTACACTAACGCACATCGTAGGGGCGATCCGCCTTTGGCGGAAGTCGCCCCCACGTTACCTGGTCAAACTGTCGCCGCTTAGCGGTCCAGCCACACGTCTTCGTACTTGAACTGGTACTGCACGGTCTGCGGAGCGTTGAAGCCCTTGACGTCCCGGTGGACCATCCAGAGCAACCCGCCCAACTGCAAAGTAACCCAGTGGTTGTCTTCGAAGCTGTGGAGCCAGAGCTCGGCTTCCTTGTTGATTTCCCGGCGGGCGTCCACGTCCAGCTCCACCAACTGCCGCTCGAACCAGTCATCCAGTGTCGGATTCGACCAGTCGGTGTAGTTGCGGGTGCCGCCCTTCTGGTACACGCCGCCATAGACCGCGTCCAGGTCGTACACGGTCATGCCTTCGCCCTGGCAGCTGATTTCCCAGTCGCCGTCGGCGTCGGCCGCGCGGGAGGTGCCGTACTTGGCATAGCCGGCCGCGCTGGGCAGGGTCTCAATCTCGCCGCTGATGCCCAGGGCATCCTGCAACTGCTGCTTCACCACCTGGCACTGGTCGGGGTAGTTGCCGACCTGGCGCACGGTGTATTGGACTTCAAAGCCGTCAGGCACGCCGGCCTCGGCCATCAGGGCCTTGGCGTCAACCAGGTCCTGCTGCCCTTCCGCAGTGTCCTTGGGGCGGATGCCCGGCCAGGTGTTGCACACCTCGTTGGCGTGCGCCAGGCCCATCAGCGGGCAGTAGCTGCCGGAAGTGTTGTCAAAGACGCGCTCGTCAACCTCCTGCCGGTCAACGGCCAGGTTGATGGCCTGCCGGACTTGGTGGCTCTGGAACTGCGGCTTCTTGACGTTGAGCATCAGGCCCCAGTTGGTCCCGGCGGGGATGGGGTGCGGCACGTATGCGCCGTCGGTGCTCTCTGCCACCTGGAGTTTCTGAGTCGGCGAAAGGTTGTCGAAGCCGCCGTTGGTCATGTCGATGCGACCCGCTTCAAAGTTGGCAATCAGGCTGTCCTTGGCCTGGCCGGTGAAGATGGTGTGCTCGATACGGTCAACGTAAGGCAGGCCGTCCTTGAAGTAGTTCTCGTTCTTGTTCACGTAGTAGAAGTCGCCAACCTGGTACTCTTCCAGCACGAACGGGCCCGAGGTGGTGCCGCGATCGATGATGTTCTCGCCCAGGTTCAGGAAGCAGGGATTGGCCGGGTCCCGGACCGCGCAGTTGGGGTCGGAGTCCAGCATGTGGCCCGGCAAAACCTTGGCGTAGTCGATGGCCATGAACTTGATGAACGAGCCGGAAGCGAACCGAAGGTTGAACTCCACGGTCTTGTCGTCAATGGCCCGCAGTACTGCGTCCTGGTTGGTGGCGGTGCAGTCGCCGCCCGCCTTGTCCACCACTTCCATCGCAACGGTGTAGTTGCGCCAGAGGCCGGAGCGCCCGGTGCCGTTGCAGGGGTTGGCGTAACGGCTCATGGTGGAAATAACGTCCGCCGAGGTAATCTCGGTGCCGTCGGTCCACTGCATGTTGTCGCGCAGGAAGAAGGTGTAGGTGAGACCGTCGGCGCTGACGTCCCAGGTCTCGGCCAGGTCGCCGGTGACGGCGGCGGTGTCCACCGGGTCAAACTGCACGATCTGGTTGTACAGCTGCGAGTAGGAAATCACGCTGGACAGCGAGGACGAACCCAGCGGGTCCCAGTCCTTGGTGTCGGCGTAGGCGGACATCACCAAAGTCCCGCCGTACTTGGGGCCGGCGCTGGGCGTCGGCGTGGCGGCCACTTGCGGAACCGCCGTAGGCGCAGGGGTGTTGGTCGGGCGCACCGTGGCTTGGGCCGCTTGCGGTATCGGCGTGTTGGTGGGGGCAACGGCAGCCGGAGGGCTGGTAGCCGCGGGAGCCGCTTGCTGCTGTTGTTGCTGTTGAGCGGCGGGAGCCTGCTGCTGTTGAGCGGCCGGCGCCGGTTCTTCGGCCCCGCCACAGGCGACGCCTACCATCATCGCGACGACGCTGGCCGCAAGCAGCAGCGTCCGCAGAGACAGTCGGCCTAAGATAAATGGCTTCATATCGGTGTGACCCTCCATACGTCGTTACGACGCGTAATGTAGATTTGCGGCCGGCGCTTTTGTCGCTTGCGTCCGCAGAGGTAATAGAAACCTCCCGGCTGTGGCCTATTGTGAAATCTGCCACAATCCGCGAGACACGGGCCGGAATGTTAGCCCAGCCGCCCCTGCCTGTCAATAGTCCACTGTCGTAATCGTAAATTCCATTACGAAAACCGCGCCAAAAATAGCCCCTTGCACTTGGAAGAGGCTATTTCCGGGAATATGTTCCGACTCTACCGCCCCCGCAGCCTCGGGTCCAGCGTGTCCCGCAAGGCGTCGCCCAGGAAGTTGATCGCGAACACCACGATGGAAATCGCCATTCCGGGGAACACCGCCAGCCACCACGCCGTGCGGATGTACTTCTGCGCTCCCTCGGTCAGCATCCCGCCCCACGTGGGAATGTCCGCGGATATGCCCACGCCCAGGAAGGTCAGCGACGCCTCAATGATGATCGCCAGGCCCAGGGTTATTGTGCTCAATACGATGTAGCTCGCCACCACGTTGGGCAGGATGTGCCGCAGCATGATGCGCCAGGGCCGCGCCCCGATGGCCTGCGCCGCCAGCGTGTAGTCCAGTTCCTTGATGCTCAACACCTGCGCCCGGATCACCCTTATCGCCCCGGGCAGCAGGATCACCACCAGCGCCGCCACGATGTTGTTCACCGACGACCCCAGCACCGCCGTCAGACCCAGCGCCATGATGATCGCGGGAAACGCCATCAGCGCGTCCACGATCCGCTGGATGGTCAGGTCGATGATTCCGCCCACGTAGGCGCTGATGATTCCGATAATCGTCCCCAGCGAAATCCCGATTAGTACGCTGGCCAAGCCTACGTACATGGACACCCGCGCGCCGAAAATCACCCGGCTGAACACGTCCCTGCCCAACTCGTCCGCTCCCAGCCACGCGCTCGGCGAGGGCGCGATGAACGGCTCGTGGTTCAGGTCAAGCGGATCATAGGGAGCCAGCACCGGGGCGAAAACGGCGGTAAAAATGGTCAGTATGATTATGGCCGCGCTCACCGCTCCCAGCGGTTTGGTCCGGCAGAAGGACCCAATACGCTTCAGCGTCCCCTGCTTCGGGCGAATGTCCAGCTGCTGTTCTTCGGTTATCCCCGGAGCAGCTTGTCCGGTGTTGGTAGTCATGCCTCACACTCCCGGTGATACGCGCGTTCTCGTCTGCCGTCGCAAAACCGACCTCAGGCGTAGCGAATGCGCGGGTCCAGCCAACCGTACAGCAGGTCCACTAGCAGGTTGATCACCACGATGGACAGCGCCACGATCACGATCACCGCCTGGATGGTAGGGAAGTCCCGCTGGTACACCGCGTCGATGAGCAATTGCCCCACGCCGGGTATCAGGAAAATCTTCTCGATAACTACAGTCCCGCCGAACAGACGCCCGAACTGCCACCCCGATATGGTCAGGATGGGCAGCACCGCGTTCTTCAGCCCGTGCCGGGAGAGCACCAGTCGCTCGGCCAGCCCCTTGGCCCGCGCCGTCCGCATGTAGTCCTCGCGCAGGATCTCCATCATCGACGAACGCGTAACCCGGGCAATGAAGGCCATGTCGTAAAACCCCAGCGCCAGCGCCGGCAGCATCAACTGCTTTACGTTGGCCCAGGGGTCTTCCCAGATGTCGGCGTACCCCAGCGGCGGCAGCCACCCGAACGCCCGGATCAGCAGCAGCGTAATCAGAATCCCGCTGAAAAAGGTCGGTATGGATATGCCAACCAGCGTGAAGACCCTCGACAGGTAGTCGATGGGACTGTCCGGCTTGATCGCCGACAATACCCCCAGCGGGACCGCGCACACCACCGCCAGCCCGATGCCCAGGATCGCCAATTCGATGGTGACCGGGATGCGCTCCCCCAGCCGTTCCATCACCGGGCCGCCCCACCAGAACGACGTCCCGAAGTCGCCGCGCACCAGCCCCGTTACCCAGTCCACGTACTGGACTACTATCGGCCGGTCCGTCCCCAACTCCGCCCGCAGGAGCTGCAGCTCCTCTTCCGTATAGGCGGCATCGTCCGCGCTCAGGATCGCCAGGGCCGGGTCCCCGGGTATCAACCGCATCACCACGAAGACGATGACGGTCACCAGCAATACCGTGGGGATGAACAACCCTATGCGTTTGACGGCGTACTGTCTCATATTGCCACCGCACTCAATTCAATCCCCTTGTCGAACGTCACTGTTTCAGCGGCATGCGGCAAGGGGATGGGTTCATGTCTGGCGAATTATCTCGGCCGGCCTAGCGGTCGAACCACAGGTGTTCTTGCTTGAAACCGTACTGCACGGTTTCCGGCGCGTTGAACCCCTTGATGTCCCGGTGCATCACCCAGAAGTTGCGGCCCAGCGTCAGGCTCACCCAGTGGTTGTCCGAGAAATCGTGCAACCAGCGTTCCGCTTCCCTGTTGATCTCCCGGCGCTTCTCCGGATCAAGTTCCACCTTCTGCTCTTCAAACCAGGCGTTGATCTCCGGCGTTTCCCAGTCCGTGTAGTTCCGGGTGGCGCCTTTCAGGAATATGCCGGCGTAGATGGCGTCAACGTCGAATACCGTCATGCCGTCGGCCTGGCACGCGATCTCCCAGTCACCCTTGGCGTCCGCCGGACGCGAGGTGCCGTACTTGGCGTAACCGGCCGCACTGGGCAGGGTCTCAATCGGCCCCGTGATGCCCAGGTATTCTTCCAGGTCCTGCTTGATGACCGAGCACTCGGCGGCGTAGGTTCCCACCTGCCGCACCGTGTACTGCACCTCGAACCCGTCGGCATATCCGGCTTCCGCCATCAGTTCCCGGGCGCGCGCGATGTCTTCCTGCCCGCCCGGCGTATCCTTGGGCCGCATCCCGGGCCAGGTCTCGCACTCTTCCAGGGAATTGGCGAGGCCCACCAGCGGGCAATGGCCGCGTCCGGCGCCGTGCAGGGCGCGCGCGTTGTGCTTCTGCCGGTCCACCGCCAGGTTGATGGCCTGGCGAACCCGGTGGTCGTTGAACGGCGGCTCGTCCGAACCCTCGCCCTTCTTGATGTTCAGCATCAAGCCGCGGGTTGCGCCCCCGAACACGTCGTGGGCCACGTACTCGCTGTTGGTGCTGGTCTCCAGGTCGTAGTTCTCCGTGGCGGTCAGGTTGTTGGCCGCCGCGTTGGACGCATCGATCTGGCCGGCCTCCACCTGCGCGATGAACGTCGCCGGCGTGGTGATGATGAAGTGCTCAATCCGGTCGAAGTAGGGCAACCCTTCCTTGAAGTAGTCGGGGTTCCGGTTCACCTTATAGTGGTTGCCCGACTGGTATTCCTCCAGGATGAACGGCCCCGACGTGGCCTGGTGCTCCAGGATGCTCTCCGCCAGGTTCAGGTCCACCCCCTGCGCCAGCAGGTGCTCGGGCAGGATCTTGGCGTAGTCGATGGCCAGGAACTTGATGAACGCGCCCGAGGCGAAGGCCAGGTTGAACTCCACCGTCAGGTCATCGATCTTGCGCACCACCTGGTCGGCGTTGGTCGCCGTGCAGTCCGCTTTTTCCGCAAGCTCCACCACTTCTACGGGAACCGCGTACTGCCGCCACAGCCCGGACCGCCCGCGCCCGTTGCACGGGTTGCCGTAGCGCAGCATGCTGTACACCACGTCGTCCGCGTCCAGCGTTTCGCCGTCGGTCCACTTGACCCCGTCGTGCAGGCGGAACGTGTACTGCGTCCCCTCGGGGTTGATTTCCCAGCTCTCGGCCAGGTCTCCAACCACCGCGGAGGTGTCCACGTTGTCAAACTGCACCAACTGGTTGTACAGCTGCGAGTAGGAAATCACGCTGGACAGCGAGGACGAACCCAGCGGGTCCCAGTCCTTGGTATCCGCGTAGGCCGACATCCGCGCCGTCCCGCCGTGTTTCGGCCCGCTGCTGGGCAACGGCGTGGGAGCCGTGCGCGCCGCGATGGTCGGGGCCGGCGTGGCCGTGGGGCGCACCGTGGCCAGCGGCGGCGGCGTGGCGGTGGGCGGGATCGCGGTCGGTTGTGCCGCCGGTTGCGCTGGCGCGGCAGTGGCGGCGGCGCTGCTGTCCCCGGAACTTGCCGGCGCGGCTGCGGGCGCCGGCGCTTCCGCGCCTCCGCACGCTACTCCAACCAGCATCAGCGCCACTACGGCCAGGCCAACGATCAAGGCGGGTTTCAGATTCGGCGACATGAGAGAGAGACCTCCTCAATAGCGAATGTTTCTGGCTAATCCGATGCCATGCGGCGCGCGAAACGCGCTCCTGCCTCAGGCCGCCACATCCTAATCTCAGTCCGCCGGCGATGTCAAGGGATTTTTGCGAAAAGCATTACATCATAATACACAATGATTGATACACGCAGTCATTCTAAAATACAATCTACGGTTTTCGTCATAATATCCCCCCTTTATCATCATCGCCAACACACCGAACATATCTTTCGTAATTGATGAACAATAGCGGCATCAAATCCCCCGCCGGCGTATAATGCTACCCGTGTAACGGTTTATGCCGCCGCAGAGGTAACTCTAGCAGGAGGACAATCGGGAATGGCAACCCAAACTGAGGGGCCGGATCGCGGGACGGCGCTGAATATGCCGCAAGACGTGTCCGACGTTGCGGCGCGGATTCAGAACGAGGGCGAGCGGATTCCCGTGGAGAAGAATGGCCGGACCGTGGCCGTGCTGGTTCCGGTCTCCGACCTGGCCGCGCTGGAGGCTCTTGAAGAACGCCTGGACTTGCTGGACGCGCTGGATGCGCTGGCCGATTACCGGGCGAACGGCGGCGTCGAATGGCAAGACTTGAAGTCTGAACTGGGGATTTGACGTACCGCATAGTCATTTCCCGACCGGCGCAGCGGGACCTCCGCGGCATCCGCGACCGGGAAGTCCGCCAGCGGATGGCCGGCGCCATCGAGTCGCTGGCCGAGAACCCCCGTCCGCAGCAGGCTCAAAGGCTGCGGGGCGCGGGAGAAGTGTGGCGTATCAGGGTCGGCGACTGGCGCATTTGTTACACCGTAGAGGCCGACGAACTAATCGTGCTGGTCTTGATTGTTGGTCAGCGCGGCGACGTGTATGAACGATTGCGTCGTCGTTTAGGGTGAAGCCCGCCGCCGGCCCCGTCGTGATTCTACCGCTGGCGTAACAGCATACGCCGCCAGTTGACGCCCGGCCCCTCAGGGTCTTTTCCTGAGCGTCCTTTCCTTGAAAGACGGACGCCCGCTCTTCATTGGCTTATCCTTGCTGGACTAAACCCCAGGCCGCAAGTCGGGCCTCGCGTCAGTGGTGGCCCACCCGGTCTTGGAACTCCCGCTCCGTCGTCGCGGCCTCCACCGCCTGGTACTCCGGCAGGCTGATCAGCGCCTCCACCTCCGCCCGTCGCGCCGCCACGTCCGCCGCGCCGATGCCGATGTGCCCCGTGTCCCGCAGGCTGGTATAGACCCGCTGCAAGCCTTCCAGCGCGGCGATGGCCGGCGTCGTCGCGTAGATGATTACCTTGTAGCCCAGCTCTTCGTATTCCTCCACCGTGATGTCGTCCGTGCCGGCAATCACCAGCAGCGGCACGTCCGGCACCCCGGCGCGGAACGTCGCCAGGTCTTCCCGCTGCCGCACGCCCCGGGGCATCACCACGTCCACCCCCAGGTCCCGCAGCGCGTTGCCCCGCCGAATCGCGTCGTCCATGTCGCCCTCAACGGCGGTGAACGAGTCCGTCCGCCCGATGATCAGGAAGTTGGGGTCGCTCCGCGCGTCCAGCGCGTAACGCATCTTTTCCAGGAACTCGTCAATCGGAATCACGTGCTCCAGCCCGGCGTGGTACGACGCCCGCTTGGGAAACACCTGGTCCTCGATGTGGATGCCGCAGATGCCGGAGCGCTCAAAAGTCCGCACCGTGTGCATCGTGTGCACCGGGTCGCCGTAGCCGGCCCCCGCGTCGCACAGCACCGGCAGTGGCACCGACTTCGCCACGCGCTCGGCCACCTCCACCTGCTCGGTCAGCGTCATCAGCGGCTCCGTAACCGCCAGGTGCGCGCCGCTCATGTACCCGCCCACGTACACCGTGTCGAACCCCAGCGACTGCACCAGCCGCGCCGACATCGGGTCATAAGCCCCCGGCGCCACAATAGTCTCCCCGGCCGCCAACCGCCCCTTCAAATTAGCTCGCAAAGTCATGTCATTCCTCTCCTGATCCCAGTGTTTCGCAATTCGACACACCCTAGTCCGCCGGTATCAACGGCATCACTTCCCGCGAAAACCGCTCCATCGCCTCCTGTTGCTGCGCCGCGCTCTCCGCCGGGAAGCTGAAAATGAAGTGCTGCACTCCCAGGTCCTGGTACTGCCGCAGGTCCGCCGCGATCTGCTCCGGCCGCCCCGACACCATCCGCCGGTCGTCCCCCGGCTCGTCCTGGAACACGCAGTCCGTGCTGAACACCAGGTCCACCGCGTCCTCGGCGCGTCCGGCCCGCGCGCTGACCCGCCGCAGCCGGGCCACCTTCTCCGCCAGTTCCTCCGGCTCCAGTCCCGCCGGCGGACGCAGCCCGATGGGCATCCATCCGTCGCCCAGGGTCGCCGCCCGTCGGATGGCCGGGTTGGTGTGCCCTCCGATCCAGATGGGCGGGTGCGGCTTCTGCACCGGCTTGGGCAGGAACCCGGCCCCGCTGATGTCATAGTGCTTGCCGTGAAACTCGGGGTTGTCCGACGTCCATAGTTCCTTGAAAATCCGGATGTATTCGTCGGTCACCTCGCCCCGCTGCGCGTAGGTGTCCAGCCCCATCGCCTGGAATTCCTCCTCCATCCAGCCTACGCCCGCGCCCAGGATCAGCCGCCCGCCGCTCAGCACGTCCAGTGTCGCCAGTATCTTCGCCGTCAGCACCGGGTTCCGGTACGGCAGGATGAGCACGTGCGTCCCCAGCTTCACTCGCGTGGTGCAGCCGGCCAGGAAGTTCAGCGCGGCCAGCGGCTCAAAGTACGTATTGTCCCGCTGGAACGGCGCCACCCCGTCGGCGGCGTAGGGATAAAAGGAAGAAACCTCGTGGGGAATGATGATGTGGTCGCTCACCCAAACGTGGTTAAAGGACAGGTCCTCCGCCCGCTGCGCCAAGCTGCGCAGGTTGTCGGGAGACGCCATCGCGCCGCGGCTGGGCAGCGAGCATCCGAACGTTACCGGCATCGGTTTGCCTCCATCTCATGTACGAATTAGGGACTCCAACCGGCCCGATGCTATACTACCCGTACCGCAGCCGCAACCGGCCGCCGCCGAAGAGAACGCCATGCCACCCCGAACCCGCCGCGAAACCCCCGCCCGCCAGGACGCCAGAATCCGTAAGCACCTGGCCCAGGCCAGGGACTACTGGCTGAAGGCCCCGCTGGAATTGGAGCAGGGTGATGTCTGCCAGGCCGGCGAAAAAGGCTGGGGCACGGTTGCTCAGCTTACCAAAGCGGTGGCAACCCACCGGGGCTGGCAGCATTACGACCACGTAGCAATTCAGGAAGCGATTACGGCCATCAGCGACGAACTGCCGGACCGGGTGATCGATATCGGGCGTGGCCTCGGAGCCGCGGAACGCATGCACGGCAACTTCTACGAAGTGTTTATGACCCCGATATTAGCCGAACTGGCTTTGTCTGAGGTTGGCCCGCTGCTGGAAATTTTGTGGAATTTGCTGCCCGAAGAGTACACCGGCGGCGGTTCGTTCGCCGAATGGGCCGCTTCTGATGGTTCCTGAAATATGAGCGCCAATTTGAACATTCCAACCGACCGGAACCGCGTCGTCGTCGCCATGAGCGGCGGCGTGGATTCCTCTGTGGCCGCTCTCCTGCTCCACCGGCAGGGCTACGAAGTCGTCGGCGTCACCATGAAGCTCTACGACATCGACCAGGCCGACCTCCCCGACTACTACCGCGGCTGCTGCACCATCGACGACGTCGAAGACGCCCGCGCCGTTTGCCGCATCCTCGGCGTTCCTCACTACGTCCTTAACGTCCAGCGCGAGTTCCGCGCCTTCGTCATCGACTACTTCCAGCGCGAGTACGAAAGCGGGCGCACCCCTCATCCCTGCATCGCCTGCAACGACAAGATCAAGTTCAGCTTCCTCGCCCAGCGCGCCCGGATGCTCAACGCCAGCCACGTCGCCACCGGCCACTACGCCCGCATCGAACCCGACGGCTCCGGCAACTTCGCCCTCCGTCGCGGCGTTGATGCCGACAAGGACCAGTCCTACGTCCTCTTCGGCATGCGTCAGGACCAGCTTGCCGCCACCCTCATGCCCGTTGGCCGCTACCCCAAGCCGCAGATCCGCCGGCTGGCCCTGGACGCTGGCTTCCCCAACGCCGACAAGCCCGACAGCCAGGATATCTGCTTCATCCCCACCGGCGACTACCGTGAGTTCCTCCGCGAGCGAACTGATGAAAAGCCCGGCGAAATCGTGGATGCTGCCGGCAACCTGCTGGGGCAGCACGACGGCATCCAGTATTTCACTGTTGGCCAGCGCCGCGGCCTCGGCCTGTCCGGCGGCCCACCTAGGTTCGTCATCCGGCTCGAACCCGACACCCGCCGTGTCGTCGTCGGATCCGAGGAGAACCTCTACCACGACACCCTGTACGCCGCTCCCGTGTCCTGGGTGTCCGGCGAACCGCCCGCTCCGGAGACGCCGGTAACCGTGAAAATTCGCTACAAGTTCGCCGAAGCGCCTGCAACCGTAACCGCCGCGGGCGACGGCGCGCTGGTGCGATTCAACGAGCCGCAGCGCGCTATCACACCCGGTCAGGCCGCCGTCTTCTACCACGGCGACACCGTGCTCGGTGGCGGCCCCATCGCCGGCCACGAGCCTCAACCGGCATCCCCGGCTGCGAACCTCCAACCGGCCAATGCCTGACCTCACCCTCGAAGCCGAGTTCCACGCCCTGGGCCATCGCCTGGTCGCTGGCGCCGACGAAGCGGGACGCGGCCCGCTGGCCGGCCCGGTCACCGCCGCCGCCGTCATCCTCCCGCCCGACCTGGAACCAACGGCGGACTGGCTGGCCGCCATTGACGACAGCAAGCGCCTCACCCCCAAACGGCGGGAATCGGCGGCGCAAATCATCCGCGCCAACGCCCTCGCCTGGGCCGTCGAGCAGGTCGATTCTGCGGAAATCGACCGCATCGGTATCGGCCCGGCCGTGCTACAAGCCATGTTCGCCGCCGTGGCGGTGTTGCGGCCCGCGCCGGAGGCCCTGCTGCTGGACTGGGTCCACCTCACCCAGTGCCCCCTGCCCTACCGGCGAGTGGTCAAGGGCGACGCCAAGTCCTTGTCCATCGCCGCCGCCAGCATCCTCGCCAAAACCGCCCGCGACGAAATCATGGTCCAGGCCGACCAACGCCATCCCGGATACGGATTCGCCCGACACAAAGGCTATGCCACTCGCCAGCATCTCCGTTGCCTGGCCGAGCTGGGACCAACGCCCATTCACCGCCGTTCGTTCGGCCCCCTGCGACAGGCGAGGCTTTTCCAAGATGCCAACCGGGGATGACGTTCCGCCGCGCCAGCAGCCGGCGCCCCGGGATCCGCCGTCCCGGGATCTGGAACGTATCGATGTCGGGCGCATCGGCGAGCAAATAGCCCGCCACCATCTGCAAGGCAAGGGCTACCGCATCGTGGACGCCAACTACCAGTGTCGCTGGGGTGAGGTTGACCTCATCGCTCTGGATGGCCCGGTCTGGGTCTTCGTGGAAGTTCGCGCCCGCCGCAGCGTAGCCTACGGCTCCCCCGAGGAGTCGGTCACGCCGGCCAAGGCGCGCCGCCTGACGCTGACCGCGCAGGACTTCCTGCGCCGGCGTGTCGCGGATTCCTCCAACCTGGAATGGCGCATCGACCTCGTTGCCATCCGCCTGGCCCCGAACCGCCGCGTCCTGAACGTCAATCACTTGGAGAACATCGTTGAAGCCTAGCCCGACAGCGGTAACGGTTGACTGCGCCCCTACCTGATACTAGACTAATTCGCGCTTGGAACAAGCCACCCATATCTCACTGTCCCACATCACAACTCAACCATTATGCCCATCGACCTCGCCGCACATATCCGCAACGTGCCCGACTTCCCTATTCACGGGGTTCAGTTCAAGGACATCACCTCCCTGCTGCTCGCCCCCGACGCCTTCGCTGAGGCCATCGAGCAAATGGTGGAGCAGGCCTGCAAGCGCAGCGTGGATTGCCTCGCCGCCATTGACTCCCGCGGCTTCCTGTTCGCCGCGCCTATGGCCGACCGCATGGGCTTGCCGTTGGCCCTGGTCAGGAAAGCCGGCAAGTTGCCGGGCGAAACCCTCAGCTACGAATACACCCTGGAGTACGGCGCAAATACCCTGGAAATCCACTCCGGCGACATCAAATCCGGACAGCGGGTCCTTATCATTGACGACCTGCTGGCCACCGGCGGCAGTATCCAGGCCGCCGTCAATCTTGTCGAAAAGGCCGGCGGAGTCGCCGCCGGCGTCGGCGTCGTGATCGAGCTCATTGGCCTGAACGGCCGCGAGAACCTGTCCGGTTGCGACATCTTCTCGCTGGTAACCTTCGAAGTCGACGAATAACCAACGCCGGCATCCCGGCGTCCATTATCAGTAAGCGTAATCAGGAGGAATTCTGGAATGGCAGACAAAGCAACTATCGGCAATGTTGAAGTGACCGCCGTCATCGACATGGTTCCGCCGCCGCGCGAACCGTCCGCAATGTTCCCCGACGTCCCCGCCGACGCCTGGGCCAACTATCAGGACACCCTCGAAGACGGCCAACTCCAACTCTACTACGGCGTTTTCCTGCTCAAGACCGAGGAACACGTCATCCTCGTGGACACCGGCATGGGCCCCGGCCCGCATCCCGACCGCGGCAACCGCACCGGCAACCTCTACGAGGAACTGCGCCCCCACCTGGAGTCCAACGTCGGCGTCAACAACACCAACGTCGGCCCCAGCGACTCGGTCAACTACATCATTCACACCCACCTGCACGGCGACCACGTGGGCTGGAACCTCCGCTACTCCGGCGGCATGCCCGCTCCCAACTTCCGCCGCGCCCGCTACGTCATGTCCCGCCCCGACTACGACTACTTCACGTCGGACGAGGGACGCCAAATGTACCCCTACATCGACCGCCAGGTCATGCCACTCCGCCGCCTGCGTCTCCAGCAGATTCTGGAGGAGCCTGAACACGTCATCAGCGATGAGATCTCCATCGCGCCGGCCCCGGGCCACACGCCCGGCCACCAGATCGTGCTCATCAACTCCAACGGTCAGCGCGGCATCGTTATGGGAGACGTTCTGCACACCATCGCCCAGGTCTCCGAACCCGACTGGTGCGCCGGCGTTGACACCGACAAGGCCCAGTCCGCCGCCTCCCGCGCCAAGTGGCTCGACGCCGCCGAGGAAGGCGACTGGACCATCTGCGCCGGCCATTTCCCGCCCGGCCAGCAGATTGGCAAAATCGCCCGCGTGGACGGCAAGCGAGTCTGGCAATCGCTGTAACCCACAGGCAACGCAACGTAGGGGCGGGTTTCAAACCCGCCCCTCAACGCTAACGGTTGATATTTACCATGACCCAACTCCGCAACCTGCTCGAACGCATTGAACAGGGTGGCGCGCCGTCGTTGGGTTTCGGTGCGTCCCAGTCCGGCCGGCCTCCCGCCATGGCCCTCATCGCTCGCTGCTCCGGCGACTTGGACGCGGCGGTGGCGGCCGCATCCGGCTCTGCCGACGCCCTGGTCATCGCCGCTCCCGGCGGCTCGCCCGACGGTCTTCCCGACCTGGGCGATCACATCTGGGGAGCCGGCGGCGTGCCTCTAACCCCCGACACCGTAGCCGTGTGGCAAGGTGCCGGCGCCGTCTTCATGGTATCACCGCCGGCCGGAGCGCTCGTGGATGCTGTAAACCTCGCCCAACCCGGCATGACTC
>JAJDWF010000115.1 GCA_022825745.1 Dehalococcoidia bacterium
GGCACGCCCAGCGCCTTGCCGGTGATGTCCCACAGGGCAATGTCGATGGCGGCAATGGCGCGCATGGCGATGGCCTTGTTGCCGATGTGCGGCGTCAGCGCGAACATCTTCTGCCAGCAGCGTTCGATGGCCATCGGGTCCTCGCCCTTAACCGCCTCAGCCATGGGGCCTACCACCAGGTCTTTCAGCAACTGGTAGCCCGTGCGCTCGTCCCCGGAGTAGATTTCGCTGACCAGTCCTTCGTCGGTGTGAACGCGGACGACGACGGTGCAGCGCGACTCGATCTGGTACACGCTGCCGCTGAATCGGGTGCTCAAAGGGATGCGAACGATGTCCGCTTCCACGTTTGTGATACGCATGGTTGGGATGCCTCCGTTGGCCGAATCTGCGGCGATTATACCTGCAATGGTACAATGACAACGTGAACCCGACGAATTGCCCCGGCCCGCTGGAGACGCGGTTATGAACACACTCAAAACCTTTTTCCTGCTGATGGTCCTGACCGGCATGCTGCTGCTCATTGGCGGAGCAGTGGGTGGCCAGGCCGGACTCATCATCGCCCTGTTCTTCGCCCTGGCCATGAATTTCGGTGCCTACTGGTTCAGCGACAAGATCGCCTTAAGCATGGCCCACGCCAAGCCCATTACCCGCGAGGATGACCCGGAGTTCTACGACCTGGTGGAGGAGCAGGCCCGCCTCGCCAACATGCCCATGCCCAAGGTGTACGAGATTGATTCCGACTCGCCCAACGCCTTTGCCACCGGGCGCAACCCGCAGAACGCCGCCGTGGCCGCCACCACCGGCATCCGCCGCATCCTGACCCGGGAGGAACTGGCCGGCGTGATGGCGCATGAGATGGCGCACGTGGGCAACCGCGACACGCTCATCATGGCGACCGTCGCCACCATCGCCGGCGCGATTTCGATGCTGGCGTTCATGGCCCAGTTCGCGGCCATCTTCGGCAGCTTCGGCGGGCACAGCGACGATGACGAGGGCGGTGGGGGCGGCAACATAATCACCCTGCTCATCATCGCCATCATCATGCCCATCGCCGCTACGATCATCCGCCTTGCCATCTCCCGCGCCCGTGAGTACCAGGCCGACCAGACCGGGGCGCACAACTGCGGCGACCCGGAGGCCCTCGCTCGCGCGCTGGAGAAGCTGGAACTGGGCTCGGAGATCCGGCCCATGAAGGTGAACGAGGCCGCTTCGCACCTGTTCATCGTCAACCCGCTGAGCGGCAAGTCGATGTCGCGGCTCTTCTCCACGCACCCACCCATCGAGGAGCGCTGCCGTCGCCTGCGGGCCATGAACGTGCGGCCCAAGTTCGATGACATCGATACGTCGGGCATCGAAGTATCTGCCAGCAACGACCGGCCCAACTACGAGATACCCGACAGCAACGACCGCCCCAACTTCTAGAAGATTGCTATCGGGTTCACCGGGCTGCCGGTCACGTTGCGCAGGCGCAGCGCGCCAATCGACAGCATAAACTCGTAGCGGTTGTGCCGCTCAGTGGCTTCCGCGATTTCCTCCAAGTTGGCGTTGTCGATCAGCCACACGCCCAGGTACACCAAGCAAGCGATGTGCAGCGGCGAAACGATATTTGCATACTCGTTGGGCCGGATGTCGTTGGACGTGTCGGTGCCCAGCATGGCGATTCCGCGCTCCTTAAACCACGGCGCGCAGGCCACATGGCAGGCCACGCTTGGCTCGGAGGGGGGCAGCGGACCTTCCACCAGCCGCCGGCGGTAGTTGCCCGTCCGCACCAGCAGGATGTCGCCGGACTCCACGGTGACCCCGTGGTCACGCTCCGCAGCGTCCAGATCCTCAGGCAGGACCGGCGCGTCGGGCGGCAGCCAATCGACGCCGCGGATCTTGGGTATGTCCAGCAGCACGCCACGGCTGACCAGCCCTTGCGCGGTCAGGTCGATGGCGTGGCTCTGCGCTCCCTCCCGGGACGTTACCACCGCCGCCGGCACGCCGTTGTACATCAACCCATCGTAGGAGTAATGCGACAGCGCGTCGATGTGCGTGATGGTCTGGCCGTGAAACACCATCCCGATGAACTCGGCTGCGCCGCGCCGCGAGTTGCGACGCTCAAGCGGGTCGGTGTCCCGGCCTTCGCCGCTGTCCACCATGAACCGCTGCACCTGGTGGCTGATGTCCGGTGCCATGTCGGTGGTGATAGGCCGCGCGCAGCTTACCGTCTCGCCGGTCTGCACCAGCGCCGCCGCCTGGGTCCGCTTGGCCTGGGTGATCAGGTTCAGCGCGCCCAACTGGTCCTGCTGGCCCCAGCGACCCCAGTTGTTTTCGCTCCGGTACCACTCCAGCACCTGCGCCTCTGTGGGTATTCCTGCGAATGCCATAACTCCCTCCGCTGGCATAAACCCGGTCGATTGGGGTATGCCGGCGGTATTCTACACCACGGGGCGCGCTTGACGGTTTATCCCAACCGGGCGCCGATAAACTGCGGATAGCCACGCAAAAAGTCGCTGGCTTCCGCGGGCCGCCGTCCTTCCAATTGGAGGGTATGCGCCGCCAGCAGCCCCTGCCCGGTGCCGATGGCAATAGGCGCGTCGTGCGCGGCGGTTACCAACCCTGGCTCTGCGCTCGGGCCAGGCAACGGGGTAACGTCCAGCAGCTTCAGTTCCTTGCCCTCCCAGCGCGTGTACAATCCCGGCCAGGGCGTGTAGGCCCGTTGGCGTCTGGCTAGGGTTTCCGCGCTTAAACACCAGTCCGCCAGTCCGTCGCCTCGTTCCAGTTTATTGGTGTAGGTTGCCAGATTGGCGTCCTGTTCGACCGCCGGAATCGCGCCGTCTATCCACCCTGGCAACGTTTCCACCAGCAGGGTCGCGCCATCGGCGAACAGCACCTCCGTTAACGTCGCGGCATCATCGGACGCATCTATGGGTCGCTCGCGCTGCGCGATGACGGGCCCGGTGTCCATGCCCTCGTCCAGCAGCATCAGCGAGACGCCCGTGACGTCATCGCCGGCCAGGATCGCCCCCGCCACCGGGGCGGGGCCGCGATGCCTGGGCAGCAGGGAAGGATGCAGGTTCAGACAGCCGAACGGCGGTATCGCCAGAACTTCGGGGGGTAACAGCCGTCCGTAAGCGGCAACCACGATGACGTCGGGGCGGCAGGACTCCAGCTGCGCCACGACATCCGCATCCCGGAATGTCCTGGGCTGTTCCACCGGGATGCCGAGTTCCTGCCCGCGCTGCTTGACGGGGGAGGCTTCGTAGGCCTGACCCCGGCCTCGTCTGCGGTCGGGCGGGGTATAGACGGCGGCCAGCTCAACTTCCGGGAAAGCTTGCAGGGCGTCCAAAACAGGAACCACAAAGCCCGGCGTACCCATGAACACCGCGCGATGGGATGCGGGGCCGGCTGCACGAACCGGGGATTCGGTTTCCGGATGGGTTGACAAGCGTTCGGCCTGGTTGTAAATTTGCACTAACCGCTGTGCGGAAACTTTAGAAAAGGAGGTGATTGCGAATGGAAGCTAGTTTAACATGCTGGGGCGATGGTAGGCACCAGTCTGGACACGACGGGGTGAACGCCTCATAGCGTCATCGCTTTTCTAAAAACGGCATTTAGCCCGTCAGTCGGGCCCAGACCAGTGTCTACCGTCGCCCCAAGGTTTTGGGAGCATCGGGCGACAAGCCAAAGGTCCAGTCTGGGCCCGATAACCTTTTTAAAATTTTCGCACGCTCCCACCGGTTGTACGTTTCCGTCGATTGCAGCGGGGAATCCCCTACGGTTGCCCCTGAGGTTTGACAAAATCGGCGGCTAATCATAAATTGGAATGCACCAATTCGTAATTTCAGTAACGGAGTTCAAATGCTACGGATTCGCCTGCGGAGAGTAGGAAAGAAAGGCCGACCCTACTACCGGATCGTCGTCACCGAAAAACGCAACCCGCGCGACGGCGCGTACATCGACGGCATCGGCCACTACGACCCAATGGCAGACCCACCGGCGGTAACCCTCGACGAAAACCGGGCAATCGATTGGCTCCGCAAAGGCGCTCAACCATCGGACCCGGTGCGTCGTATCTTCGATTTCAACGGCATCTTCGAAAAGGTACACGCCGATGAAAGAACTGATTGAGTTCATCGCCCAGTCTCTCACCTCCAATCCGGAAGCGGTGCGGGTCACCGAGTCCGACGAAGGCGACCAGATTGTAATCCGCCTGGAAGTGGCCCCCGAGGACAAGGGGAAGGTGATCGGGCGTCAAGGCCGAGTAGCCCAGGCAATGCGGGTCCTGCTCCGGGTCGCTGCCGTGAAGGACGGCACGCGGGCAGTCCTGGAGATTGTCTAAACGTTCTCGCTCCCGGCGTTACGCCAAACCGGCTCCGTCGCGCAGCCGGAATAGCGAACCTGCGCCCGATACCCCGGACGGTGCCGTGATCGTAGGCCGCATCATACGCAGCCACGGCCTCGACGGTTCCCTCAGAATCCAGTCCCTTTCCGACAACCCGGCACGGTTTCAGGCCGGCAGCGCGCTGACCGTCGCCGGCAGGACGCGCACCGTGGCGTCCTGCAATCATCTGCCCGACGGCCACGCCCTGCTCCGGCTTGAGGGATTGAACGACCCATACGCGGCGCGGCGTCTCTCCGGAGAGTGGCTGATTGCGCCTACCGACGCGGATCCCCAGCTACCGCAGGGCGAGTTCTACCACTATCAGTTGGTGGGCCTGACCGTGATTACGGACCAGGGCGAAAACCTGGGCACGGTTCAGGAAGTGCTGGAAACCGGCAGCAACGACGTGTACGTAGTTACCTCGTACTCAGGCGAGGAAGTGCTGCTGCCGGCGATAGAGCAGGTGGTGAAGGAGATTGACCTGGCGACAGGGAAGATGCTGGTGCACCTTCTGGACGGCCTGCGCTAATCCCCCGCTGCCACTGCGTGCCGCCCGGCGTGGGCATGTTCATGCTCCACTTCGTCGGCAAACTCGTGGTCCTCGCATGCCACCCAGCGTGAGCCGTCGGCGAACCATTCCTTCTTCCAGATGGGGACGATGGTCTTGATGCGGTTCACCGCCTCGTGGCACGCCTCAAACGCCTGCACGCGGTGCGGCGACGCCACGGCCACCACCAGACTGATGTGACCAACGTCCACGCGGCCGGTGCGGTGGGCGATGGCGATGTCTTCGATGCCGTAGTCGGCGCGCAGGTTGTCCCGCACCTCGTTCAGCTTCTTGACGGCCATCACGTCGTAGGCTTCGTATTCCAGCCGGGTGACTTCCTTGCCGCCGAAATTGTCGCGGGTGGTGCCCAGGAACGTGACCACCGCCCCGTTGCCATCACGACGCACCGAGTCGGTAACTTCCACCGGATCCAGGGGTTCGTCGGTAAGAATAATCATGGTCAAGGAACCTCCACTAACGGCGTCCTCCGCTGACGGGAGGAATCAGGCAGACCTCGTCGCCGGGCCGGAGCAGTTGGTCGTCATCGGCGTACTCGGCGTTCACCGCCACCACAATCCGCACTTCCGGCGGCGCCAGCCGGGGGTAATCGGCGCGGACGGCGGCGGTTAGGTCGCCCGCCGAGGCGCCCTCTGGCAAATCGACCGTAACAATCGAGGCGCCGGCCCGCTCCCGGTACAAGGCGAATAAGCGAACATCAAAACGCATGGTGAGTAGGATTATGGGCGTGGGACGGTGGCGGTGTCAACGGGAAGCTGAGTGGCTGACTGGCGTATTCCTCGCTCTTCGCGCATAATGCCGGCATTACAGTTACAGCTATTTCATCTGGAGCCTTCCCCATGCCCGACCGACAGCGCCTTACTCAGACTCTCATCGACCTCATCAAAATCGACAGCCCTACCGGGGAGGAGGACGGTATCGACGCGCACCTCTCCAACGTGCTGGCCAACCTGGGCGCTGCCGTTCGGCACGACGATTACGGCAACCTGGTGGCGACTCTGCCCGGCAGCGATGGGTCCGCCAGCGAAACGCCGGTGATGCTCTCCGCTCACATGGACACCGTGGAGCCAGGACGGGGCATCAAGCCAATGCTGGACGCTGATGGCGAAACCCTGCGCTCCGACGGTACTACCATACTCGGGGG
>JAJDWF010000036.1 GCA_022825745.1 Dehalococcoidia bacterium
GCCGAATTCGCCCTCCAGTTTCCGCAAGTGGGTGGTAACCGTCGGCTGCCCAAGTTCCAGCTTGCGAGCAGCCTTGGATACGCTGCGCAGGCGGGCTACGTGGTAAAAGCTGATGATCTCTCGCAGTTCCATGGGCGGTCCACCTTTTGTATCAACCTGTAGGGGCAAATCCTTACGATTGAACGATATAATATATCAGAATAATGGATAGTGCAATGTGGAAGCAACTCCCATATCGCTTTGGGCGATAGCGATATGGCGTCCGTATGCCTTGACAAAATATCGGCACAAACCGCAGAATACCCCCTACTAACGGGCCACCCACGGGTCGCGTCGGATAGTGAACCGGCGCCCGAAATTGCCGCGATTATTCGCCCGTATGCCGAGGTAATCTGATGGCATTCGTGATTACACAGCCCTGCGAGGGAGTCAAAGACGCCTCTTGCGTTGACGTTTGCCCCGTGGACTGCATCCATTCCGACGACGACGCGCCGATGTACTACATCAACCCCGATGACTGTATCGACTGCGCCTATTGTGTGGCTGTGTGCCCGGTTTCCGCCATATTCGATGAGTTCACCGTGCCCGCCAATATGCGCGAGTACGTCCGAACCAACCGCCTCTATTTCGCCCGTTAGCCCTCCCGCCGGAGTTCCGACATGGCCCGGTTCCTCACCAACGCGCAGGTCGATGAGTGCATCAGCATCGGCGACGTCCTGCCCGCCATCGAGACGATGGCCGCCAACTATGGCAACGGGGAGGCGGCCAACCTGACCCGGCGCCGCATCGCCACGCCCGGCGGTTACCTGGCGGTGATGGGCGGCGCGCTGATGTACGACGGCGTGTTCGGCGTCAAGACGTTCACCCACACCCGGAACGGCTACTCGTTCCAGGTGAGCCTTTACGACGCCGAGAGCGGCGAATTATTGCTCTACACCCAGGCCAATCGGCTGGGCCTGCTGCGGACCGGGGCCACGACCGCGGTAGCCGTGAAACATCTGGCGAACGACGACGCGGCCACGGTGGGAATTATCGGGACGGGCAACCAGGCCGGCGACCAGTTGCGGGCGACGTGCCTGGTGAGGAAGGTGCGCGAGGTGCGGGCATTCAGCCGCAACCCCGAGAACCGCCAGGCTTTCGCAACGCGGATGACCGACGATCTGGGGATTCCGGTGATTGCCGCCGACACGAATGAGGATGCCGTGGCAGGCTGCGACATAGTCATCGCCATCGCGTCGGCCCAAACCCCAGTGGTGCAGGGCGAGTGGTTGTCGCCCGGAGCCACGGTGATCGGAGCCGGCCCGACCCTGCGGAGGTACCGCGAGGTGGATGACGGCACGCTGGCGAGGGCGGACCGGCGGTTCGTGGACTCCCTGGAGCAGGCGCCCCTGGAATGCGGGGACATCTCCGCTGCCGTGGACCTGGGCCTGGTGCAGTGGAGCCAGTTCCAGGAGTTGCGCCACGTTGTAGCGGGAACTGTGCCCGGCCGCGCCTCCTCCGACGAAATTGTCTATTGCAAGTTAATGGGCACCGGGCTGGCGGACGTGGTGGCGGCCAAAGTGGTCTGGGAGCGCGCCGAAGCGCTGGGCATCGGCATGGAGATGGACTGGTAATTTGTCCGTCATTCCCGCGAGAGCGGGCATCCGGCGCCGAATCCGGATTGCGATGCTTATCGCGGTGTCGCCAGGTATTCGTCGGTGGTCAGGATGTTGTAGTTGTCCAGGCCGCTCAGCATGCTCTCCATGGCGGCGCGGGCCGTGTCCAGAGAGGTGAAGCACGGTATCCGGCGTTCCACGGCGGCGCGGCGAATGAAAAAGCCGTCCCGCATCACCGAGGTATCGCCCGACAGGGTATTCACCACCGCGCCTACGGTACCGTCGTTGATGACGTCCAGCACGTCGGGAGAGCCTTCGCCGATGCGCTTGGTGATGGTGGTTACCGGCAGGTTCATGGCTGTGATCATCGCCGCCGTGCCCTCGGTGGCGTACAGTTGGCAGCCGGCGTCGGCCAGGCCGCGAATCAGCGGCAGGGAGTCGGCCTTGGCATGGTCGGAGATGCTCAACAGCACGCCCATGCCCGGCGACAGGTTGATGCTGGCGGCCTGCAACGCCTTGGTCAGCGCGCCCGTAAAATCCCAGTCGATGCCCATGACTTCGCCGGTGGATTTCATCTCCGGCCCCATGTACCAGTCCACGCCCACCAGCTTGGACATTGAGAACACGGGGGCCTTGATTCCCACCAGCTTCTGGCGTGGCCACAGCCCGCCCTCGTAGCCCAGGTCCGCAAGCTTGGCGTCCAGCATGACCCGGGTGGCCAGGTTCGCCACCGGCACGCCGGTCACCTTCGAGATGAAGGGGATGGTGCGGCTGCCGCGCGGGTTGACCTCCAGCACGTACACCGTTGACTGCTCCGCTGCGTCGGAATCTGCCACCGGCAGGCTGGGGCTGCGGTAAGCGCTGCCGCCCTGCAGCACGAACTGGATGTTCATCAGCCCGCGCACGCCCAGGGCCAGCCCGATGCGCGTGGTGTAGTCCACCAGCGTATCCACCTCGGCCTCGGTCAGGTTCAGCCCCGGGTAGATGGCCATGGAGTCGCCGCTGTGAACGCCGGCCCGCTCTACGTGTTCCATAATGCCGGGAATAAGGACCCGTTCGCCGTCGCAGATGGCGTCCACCTCGCACTCGCGGCCCTCCATGTAGTGGTCCACCAGCACCTCGCGCTCCGGCGTAACCTCGGTGGCGATGGTCAGGTAGCGGATGAGTTCGGTGGCGTTGCGCACGATTTCCATGGCCCGACCGCCCAGTACGTAGCTGGGCCGCACCACCACCGGATACTCGATGCGCTGGGCCACGCGCAGCGCCTGGTCAACCGAGTGAACCGTGGCTCCCGGCGGCTGCGGGATGCCCAGGTCCACCAGGAACCGCTCGAACTTCTGCCGGTCGCTGGCGATGTCGATGGCCTCGGCGCTGGAACCCAGGATGGGCAATCCGGCGGCGGCCAGCGATTGAGACAGGTTGATGGCGGTCTGTCCGCCGAACTGCACCAGGCTGGGCGGTGGGTTGTCGTCCACCGTTTCGTTGTCGATGATGTCGCGCACCGCTTCCTCGTCCAGCGGTTCAAAGTAAAGCCGGTCGCTGGTGTCGAAGTCGGTGGACACGGTTTCGGGGTTGGAGTTGACCATGATGCTGGAGACGCCGGCCTGCGAGAGCGCCCACGCCGCGTGCACGCTGCAATAGTCGAACTCGATGCCCTGGCCGATGCGGATGGGGCCGCTGCCGATAACGACCGCTTTCGGCCCTTCCAGCGGCGGTGCTTCGTTCTCGGTGTCGTAGGCGCTGTAGTAGTAGGGCGTGGCCGCCTCGAACTCGGCGGCGCAGGTGTCCACCATCTTGAACACCGGCCTGATGTTGTGCTGCCCGCGCATCTGCCGCACCTGCTCCGGGAGCAGCCCGGACAGCGTGGAGATATCCAGGTCCGGAACTCCCAGCCGCTTGGAGGCCAGCAGCGTCGCCGGCGTCAACGGATTGCCCAGCAGGCGGCGTTCCTGGTCGACGATACGTTCCAGCGCCGCGACGAACCAGGGGTCGATGCTGGTGTGCGCCACCAACTCGTCCCGGGTGATGCCCCGGCGCAGCGCGGCGGTCAGCGCCCACAACCGCAGGTCGTTGGGATGCAGCGGCAGTGAATCCAGCAACTGCTGGCGACCCTGCCGCACGTTCAGCTCCCGCCAGTCCTGCGCTTCCCAGAGCAGGGACGAGTTGGGCTGTTCCAACGCCCGCGTCGCTTTCTGCAACGCCGCCTCGAAGCTGCGGTCGATGGCCATGACCTCGCCGGTGGCTTTCATCTGCGTGGTGACGTTGCGGTCGCCATTGGGGAACTTGTCGAACGGCCAGCGGGGTATCTTCACCACGCAGTAGTCCAGGGCCGGCTCAAACGCCGCGCCGGTGTTGCCGGTAACGGCGTTGGCAATCTCGTCCAGCCGCCGGCCCACCGCGATTTTCGCCGACACTCGGGCGATTGGGTATCCGGTGGCTTTGCTGGCCAGCGCGGAAGAGCGGCTGACCCGGGGGTTCACTTCGATCACGTAGTAGTCCGAATCGGCTTCCCAGTCTCCGGGGCGTTTCCGCATGGCGTCTGGGTGGGGGCGCAGGGCCAGCTGGATGTTGCAACCGCCCTCGATGCCCAGGCCCCGGATGATGTTGAGACTGGCGGTACGGAGCATCTGGTACTCCTTGTCCGTCAGCGTCTGGCTGGGGGCAACCACGATGCTGTCGCCGGTGTGCGCGCCCATGGGGTCCAGGTTCTCCATGTTGCACACGGTGATGCAGTTGTCGGCGCCGTCTCGGATTACCTCGTACTCCACCTCTTTCCAGCCTACCAGCGACCGCTCCAGCAGCACCTGGCTGATGGGGCTGGCCGACAGTCCGCTCTCCACGATGGTGGCGAACTCCTCGTCGGTCTCGGCGATGCCGCCGCCGGTTCCGCCCAGGGTGTACGCTGGCCGCACCACCAGCGGCAAGCCGACCTCGCTGCGGTAGTCCTGCGCCTCCGCCATGGTGGATACCGTCCGGTTGGGCGGCATGGGTTCGCCGATGTCCAGCAGGAACTGCCGGAAATAGTCGCGGTCTTCCGCCTTTCTGATGGTCTCCAGCGGCGTGCCCAGCAGCCGCACCTGGTAGCGGTCCAGCACGCCGGCGTCCGCCAGAGCCACGGCCAGGTTGAGGCCGGTCTGTCCGCCCAGCGTCGGCAGGACTCCGTCGGGACGCTCGGCGGCGATAATGCGTTCCAGCACCGGTACGGTGAGCGGCTCGATATAGACGCGATCCGCGATGTCCCGGTCGGTCATGATGGTGGCCGGATTGGAATTGACCAGAATAGTGGACACTCCCTCCTCGCGGAGGGCCTTGCAGGCTTGGGTGCCAGCGTAGTCGAACTCGGCGGCCTGGCCGATAACGATGGGGCCGGAGCCGATGACCAGGACTTTGCGGGGTTGCTGGGGGAGATCGCTCAATGGAGTGTCCTTGCAGTGTCGTGCAGGCGATTACCGATGCCGGCCCACCGGCTGCGCGTCGTCAACCATGTCGAGGAACCGGTCGAACAGGTACTCGTTGTCCTTGGGCCCGGGGGATGCTTCGGAATGGTACTGGATGGTGAACAGCGGCAGCTCGCGATGCCGCAGCCCCTCTACCGTGTTGTCGTTCAGGTTGATCTGGGATACCTCCAAACCGGAAGGCAGGTTGTCGGCATCTACGGCGTACCCGTGGTTCTGCGCGGTAATGTGCACCTGCCCGGACTCCAGGTCTTTGACCGGATGGTTGCCGCCCCGGTGTCCGAACTTGAGCTTGTAGGTGCGCGCGCCCAAAGCACGAGCGGCCAGCTGGTGCCCCAGGCAGATGCCCATGATCGGCACTCGGCCGATCAGCCCACGCACGTTCTCAACGATGTTTCCCAGCACCTCCGGGTCGCCCGGCCCGGGGGACAGCAGCAGGCCCGACGGCTGCATCCCCAGCATCACGTCGGCCGGCGTCGTGGCCGGAACCGCGATCACCTCGCATCCTCGGCTCTGCAACAGGCGCAAGATGTTGTACTTCAGGCCAACGTCGGTGACCAGGATGCGGCGTATCCCCGCTGGCGGCGGCGTGTTCGGATAGCCGGCTTGTTCCGAGCCGTCCCAGGCGTAGCCATCCGGCGTGGTGACCGTGCTGACCAGGTCAAGGTTGTCATAGCGGGGCAGTTCACTCAGCTTGTGCTGGGCCACGTCCGGGCTGTCTGATGTGATCAGTCCCATCATCACGCCCCGCGTGCGCAGGCGGCGTGTCAAAGCGCGGGTGTCGATGCCGCTGATGCCGGGTATGTCGTACTCCTTGAGAAACGTGTCCAGCGTCATATTGCTGCTGCTGTGGCTGGGCAGGTCGCAGTGCTGCCGCACGATGAGGGCGGCGGCCTGGATGCGCCGCGACTCGAAATCGGCGCGATTGATGCCGTAGTTGCCCACCAGCGGGTAGGTCAGCGCGACCATCTGCCCGGCGTAGGACGGGTCGGTCAGCACTTCCTGGTAGCCGGTCATGGTGGTGTTGAACACCACCTCGCCCCAGCCGTCCCGTTGCGCCCCGAAAGCCTCGCCGGTGAATACCGAGCCGTCCTCCAGGACCAGATGCACCACACCACTCACGCTGTCTCTCCTTTGTTCAATACGGCAGGTTCCTCGAACACCAAACGTCCGCCCGCTATCGTGGCGGCGACCCGCCCGCGCAGCTCGACGCCGTCCAACGGGGTATTGCGTCCCATCGAGGCGAATTGGTTCACGTCCACCGTCCAGGCCGCGTCGGGGTCGAACAGCGTCAGGTCCGCCGGCGTGCCCGGCGTGAGGGCAGTGTATTGTGAAAGTCCGTTGCCCAGCACCCTGGCCGGCCCGGTGGTCAATCGCTCAATCATCGTGGGCAGGCTGACATCGCCGTTATGTACCGCTGACATCAGTGTACCCAACGCCGTTTCCAGGACGCTGATGCCGAAAGCCGCCTCGTGGTAGGTGCATTCCTTGCTCACCCGCTCGTGGGGCGCATGGTCGGTTGCGACGCAATCGATGGTTCCGTCGGCCAAGCCCGCTACGCAAGCGGCAACATCCGTCTCAGTACGCAGCGGCGGGTACACCTTGGTGTACGTGTCGTAGGCCAGCGGGCCGGCGGCGACGTTGGGGTCACCCTTGCCGCCCAGGGCCCAAGCGTCGGTCAACAGCAGGTGATGCGGACACACCTCGGCGGTCACGGGAATGCCGCGTTCCTTGGCCTGCCGCACCATCGCCACGCTGCCGGCCGAGCTAAGATGCGCCACGTGCAGCCTTCCACCGGTCAATTCCGCCAGCGATATGTCGCGGGCGACCATGGCTTCTTCCGCCACCGCCGGGATGCCGGCCAGGCCCAGCCGGCTGCTGACCCAGCCCTCGGCCATCACACCGCCGGGGCAAAGTTCGTGGTCTTCGCAATGGTTGCTGATTGGCACGCCCAGGTCGCGGCTATACGTGAGCGCCAGACGCATCAGACCAGCATCGTACACCGGGTCGCCGTCGTCGCTGAAGGCCACCACGCCGGCTGAAATCAGTTCCTCCATGTCCGCCAGCTCGCGCCCGGCCCGCTGCTTGGTGACGCACCCGAATACGCGCACCCGGGCCGGCACACTGGCGGCGCGGTTCGCTATGTAGTCCACCACGGCGGCGTTATCGATGGCCGGGTCGGTGTTGGGCATGGCGCAGATGGTGGTGAATCCGCCGCGCGCCGCCGCCGCCGCGCCCGTGGCGATGGTCTCCTTATACTCGAAACCCGGCTCCCGCAGGTGGGTGTGGATGTCAATGAAACCCGGGCACACCACCAGGCCGCCGGCATGAATTACGCGCACTGCTCCGTCCAGGGAGCCGGCGGGTATCGACTGGTCAACCGCCTTGATTTCTCCGTCCGCGATCAACACGTCGAAAATGCCGTCCCTGCCGTTGGCCGGATCAATCACCCGCCCGCCGGTAATCAGGATGGGTCTTTGCTGTGGCAATGCCATCGCTCAGTTCTCAACTGCCACTGCGCCGGCCAGTTGGTACAGCAGCGCCATGCGAATTGCCACGCCGTTGGTGACCTGTTCTTCGATCAGTGAGCGTTCACCATGGGCCACGCCGCTGCTAACCTCGATGCCTTCGTTCATCGGCCCCGGGTGCATCAACAGCGCGTCGTGATTCGCCCGAGCCATCCGCGCATCGTTGACCTGCCAGCGGCGGATGTACTCCCGCAGGCTGGGGAAGAACCCGCGCTGCTGGCGTTCCGACTGCAACCGCAGCGCCATCACCAGGTCCGCGCCCTCGATGGCTGCGTCCAGGTCGGATTCGACGCTGACGTTGGCCAATGGGTTGGCGACGCCATTGTTGCCGGCGGCTCCCCATCCGCCCGGCGTCAAGGGATCGGGCATGAGTGTGGGTGGGCCGGACAAAATAACCTGCGCTCCCGCTTTCGCGAATCCCCATACGGCGGAGCGGGCAACCCGGCTATGTAAAACGTCGCCGACAATCACTACCTTGCGCCCGGACAGGCCGCCCAGGTGCTCACGGGCGGTGTACAGGTCCAGCAACCCCTGGGTCGGGTGCGCATGGGCTCCGTCGCCGGCGTTGATCACGGCGACGTTGCTGAGGTTGCGCGCCAGGAAGTGCGGCGCTCCGGCATGGGGATGCCGCACCACGATAACGTCCACGCCCATGGCTTGCAGGGTCAGCCCGGTGTTCAGTAGCGACTCGCCTTTTTCGATGCTGCTGGCCGACGCCGTCATATTGATTACGTCGGCGCTGAGTATCTTGCCGGCTTCTTCAAACGAAATGCGCGTCCGTGTACTGGCCTCGTAGAACAGCGTCATGATCACCCGACCACGCAGGGCCGGGACCTTTTTGACGTCCCGTTCCAGCACCGCGCGCATGGCAGCCGCGTTGTCCAGCGTCGCCGCAATCTCTTCGGCGGTGAAGTCGTCGAGGTCGAGGACGTGCCGGCGCAGACCGGGAACCGGGACCGCGTTCCCTTGGAACACCTCAGGTTCATTCGAGACGGTCGCTACCATCAGGCCGTCCCCCGTTCCAGGATGCACACGTCGTCTATTCCGTCGGTCTCGTTGAACCGCACGCGCACCAGTTCCATCTGCCGGGTGGGTATGTTCTTGCCCACGAAATCGGCGCGGATGGGCAACTCCCGGTGCCCCCGGTCCACCAGCGCGGCCGCCTGTATCCGCAGGGGCCGCCCCAGGTCGCTGATGGCGTCCATCGCGGCGCGCACGGTGCGGCCCGTGTAGAGTACGTCGTCCACCAGCACCACCGTGCGACCCGCCACGTCAACGGGCATCGTCGTGGGGCGTATCCGCATCCGGGGCCGCTCGGACAAATCGTCGCGGTACAGGTTGATGTCCAGCCGACCCACCGGGATCGATACGTTCTCGGCCTGCCGGATCTGCTCGGCCAGCCGTTCCGCCAGTGGTACGCCCCGTGTGCGGATGCCGGCCAGCAGCAACCCGTCCGCCCCGTGGTTGCGCTCCAGGATCTCGTGGAACATCCGGGTCACGGCGCGCCGGATTTCGTCGGCGTCCATGATGCGGCGCCCCGGCAGGCTGGATTCATCCGTCAGCCCTGTGTTGGGCGCAACTGCTATGTTTTCTGCAGTGGCTATGAAAAAAACCCCGTCTCGCTGTTAGTCATTCCGGCGGCAGGGTTGCGTTCGCATCGCGGATACGGGCCATACGTTTCCCGATCCGGTTCACGCGCATGCTTTGCCAGCCTCGCCGGACTGTCTTAAAAGCGGCGTACTATTTCGCGCTAGTTATTCTAGCACGGGACGGCGGTTCCGGGAATAGTTGAATGGCTGATTTCGTAAGTTAGGCGTCGGATTGCGTAACTTTGGTCAACCCGCCACTCGCTTGCGCCGGTTGTTGATGTAGTCCACCAGCACGTACTCGCCAAGGTTCTCGCTGCTGCTGTAGAAGGCGCGGCCCCGGTTGATCCGCGTCATCCGGTCCACGAAGTTGACCAACTGGTAGCTGTTTTCCAGCATGAAGGTATTGATGACGATGCCTTCCTGAGTGCAGCGTCGCACTTCTTTCAGCGTTTCCAGCTCGGTACGGTAGCTGGGTGGATAGGCAAAATACGCCTGGTCGCCTTCAAGGTGCGCCGTGGGTTCGCCGTCAGTAATGACCAGAATCTGCCGGGTGCCGCCCTTCTCCCGCGATAGCAGCTTGCGGGACAGCATCAGCGCGTGGTGCAGGTTGGTGCCCGACACCCAGTTGTTCCAGGTCAGTCCGGCCAGGTCCTCCTCTTCCAACTCGCGCGCGTAATCGGAGAATCCCACCACGTGCAGGGTATCCCGGGGGTACTGCTGCCGTATCAACGCAAACAGCGCCAGCGTCACCTTCTTGGCCGCCGCCCAGTTGTTGAACAGCCCCATGGAACGGCTCTGGTCCAGCAGCACGATGGTGGCCGCCCGCGTCATGTGCTCGTTGCGGTAGATCTCAAAGTCGTCCGGGCGCAGCCGCACCGGAACCTGCGGCCCGCCGCGCACGATGGCGTTCTTTACCGTGGCCTGCAAATCCAATTGCAGCGGATCGCCGAACTCGTAGGTCTTGGTGTCGCCCAGCAGATCGCCGCCGGCGCCCCGGGTGTCCAGGTCGTGGTTGCCGATGCGGTCCTTCTTGAGGTGCTGGAAGACCTCGCGCATGGCTTTCTGCCCGATGCGGCGGATGCCCCGGGCGGTGAGCGACATATCGTCGTCGCCGGTGATGTAGCCGGCTTCCTTGAGCATCTGGCGTAGCCGGTCCATTTCCTCCCACGCCCGACGGGCTTCCTCGCCCAGCAACTCCGCCAACTGCTCGGGGTCAACATCGTCCAGGTTGCCGGTGCGCATGGCCTGCTGCAACGACTGCTCCAACTGGTCCAGCGACTGCATCTGCTGCATCGCCTCCATGGCCTGTTCCAGCGTCATGCTGTCGTCGCCCAGGAACGGATACTGCCGCGCCAGTTCGTCGGGCGGCATCAGCGATTGCATCAGCGCGGCGAACTCCGCCATTTCGTCCATCAGGCGCGGGTCCATGGCCGACTGCATGGCGTCTTCCAGCTCCCGCCGCGCCTCCGGCGACAGGCTGTCCATAAGCGACTGCATCTGCGCCATCTGCTGCTGGATGCGCTCCATCAATTCGTCCAGGCTCTGCGGCGGGTCGTCGCCGAACATCGGCCCCCACTTCTGCATGAATTGCTCAAAGCCCGGGTCGCGGCCCTCCATGCGGTCCCGGAGCATCTGGTTCAGGTCACGCATCATTTCGCGCATGGCCTCCATTTGCTCCGGCGTCATGTTCTGCATCTGCTCACGCATCTGATCGGAGACGTTCTGCGCCATCTGGCTTTTGAGCATGTCCAGCAATTCCTGGAACTGTTGCTGGGCGTCGGGATCCATGAAATCGTATTCCATAAGTTCCTGGATCTGGCCGCCGATGCTGTCGGGCAGGTCGTCCAGCTTGTCCAGGTTGCGCTGGGCGCGCTCCTGCAACAGGCGATTCAACGCCCGATGCTGTTCCTTCCCCTCCATGTCCGCAGGTTCGGGCTGAGCCGCCGCATCGTCCAGCCGGCGCTGGATGCCCTCGCGCTCGGTGCGCAGGATGTTGTCCAGCCTTTCCTTGAGATCGTCCACCACCGAGTCCAGGTTGCTCTGCTGCAACTGCTGGCGGCGCTGCTGCTTGAGCTGCTCCATCAGTTGACGTAGGTTGGGCATCTGGTTGCCGTCCCGGTTCTGCATGCCGTTGCGGAACAGGTCGCGCAACGCTCGGGACAGGTCGCCGTGCTGCAGCAGGTCATCCGACAGCGCGTCCATCAGATCGCTGGCGTCGATGTCAAAAATCTGCTGGGTGCCATCCCATTGGGAGTAGCGGTAGCGCTGGTACAGCATGGGTGACCTCCGGGCGGCAACAAACGGGTGGCGCGATAATAACACAGCCCGCCTATGCGAGCCGGCCGGCTAAACTACCTGCGCGCCCAGGATGCGGGTGATGTGCCCCAACGCCCAGCGATGCGCGTCGCCGTCAAACGAGGCTACGCAGTCCTCAGGTATCTCCACAACATAGTCCCGGTTGCGCGCGTCCGACGTGGTGTGCATCACGCAGATGTCGGTACAGACGCCGCAGATGATCACCTTGTCCGGATGCAGCGCTGCCAGTCGCTCATCCAGGTCGGTGTTGAAAAACCCGCTGTAGCGATTCTTGGGCACGACGTTTGCGTCGGTCACCCACTCCGACAGTTCGGCTATCACTTCCGGTTCCTCGGTGCCGATGACGCAATGCACCGGAAACATCTGGAACTCCAAATCGTCGGGCAGGTGATGGTCCGAGATGAACAGGATCGCCGAGCCGGATTCCGACTCGCGCTCCAATAGCCCCTGCACCGGCCCGATGATGCTGCGGGCGTCGTCCCCGCAATAGAGGTTGTGCCCCGGTTCCAGAAACCCGCGCACCATGTCAACTACCAGCACTGCGTTGGGCATCGCAAAACCTCCCGCTCATGGTGAGCTTGTCGAACCGTCCCGCTGCCTCGGGTCAAACGGCCTGCCATCAACCAAAACCTGCTTGATAACCGCGTTGCCCGACGCGCTCAGCGACACCACTACCTTTACGTCCCTCGCCCGTTCCACGATGTGGCCGGTCCCTTCCGGCACGAAGAAAGTGCCGATGCCAAAATCCAGGCGGCGGCGGTCGGCCACCCTGCCTCGGATGAATACGTCTGAAGGCTCCGGTTCCCATGTGGAATGCCGGTATGCGCACCACACTTCCCCGCACTCTTCCAACGTCACGAAGATTGTGGTTCCAGGTGGCTCATCCCTCAACCACTCCGGCAATTCCGCGATTTCATAGTCCAGGATCGCGTAGTCGCCCTGCAACAGCGAGCGCGGGTCAACGGGCGCGGTCTGCAACGTAACCTCGCGTCCCTGCGTCAACGCAACCTGCCGCACGGTGGCGAAAACCACCAGGCCGATGACCTGGGCCGCCACCACGGCAAATAGCAGTATGGTCATTCGCCGGCTCATGATGCGGCCTCAGATTCCCGTATGCGTCGCACCAGCCGGCGGCGCAGGTACTCCATGCCGAACCCGCCGGCCAGCAGGATGACGCCGGCCACGATGAACGCCACCGACTGCCCCAGCAGGCCAAACCCGAACTCGAAGTAGCGGGTGAACAGCGTTATCGCAAAGATAGGCACGGCCAGGTTGATGAGATAGGCGCGGTTCCAGCGATAACCCGCCGCGATCATCCCGAGTACGCCGGCCAGCATCACCAGGTTGAACACCCACCAGAGCCACTCGCCGCCGAACGCCAGGCCGAGCCACATCGCCCCCGCGACCAATCCCATCACCGCCAACGCGCCGGCCTCCCACCAGATCTGGCCGGACCATTGACCCAGATCCCGCCAGGCGGCGACACCCACCATGACCGCTGCAGCCAACCCTGCGATGCCCACTGCCAGCCAGTATTCCACGGTGAGCGCCGCGAAAGAAGGCCTGAATTCTCCCAACTCCTCCCAAAGCTCGTTGAAACTCAACACGTAGATTGCGGCGGCGACTACCAGCAGGCCGGCAAGGTCGCATAGTCGCGCGAATTGGCGCGTCTCCGCAAAGCGCGCCTGCATCCGCCCCGCCGCGAAAAGGAACGCCCCCAGCGTGAGGAACGCCGGAACCATCAATATGATCTCTTCATCAGTAACGTCCGGCACCCATTCTTGCGCCCGAAATCCTCCCGCCGTCAGGAACAGGATGATGGACAGCCCCATCATGGGCCGCGACCGCGTGATGTACGCCAGCGGGACCACGCCCAGGAACCATAAGGGCAACAGGTTGGGGTGGTTCACCGGAACGTGGTAGGTTTGGGCAACCAGGTGAATAGACGCGCCGAAAGCGATGGCGCCAAGCAGCAGGATCGCCGTGCCGATGCGCAGATAACCGAACCGGTAGCCCACAAACCAGCCAATCACGTAGATTGCCGGCGTCCCTACCACCATCATCGCCAACTTCGCGAATTTGGGTATCTCCGACCAGTTGGCCGCGATCAAAGCGATGATGCCCAGGCCGATCAGCGCCGCGCCCATGATGGCGATAACGCTGACTACCCGGTTGCCGATGGCGCTGCCGCCGACCTCCGGGGAATCCGACACGTACCGATTCCGTATCGCCTCGGCCTGCTCAGCGGTGATTATCCCGTCGGCCACCCACTGCCGCGCTTCCTCTGAAAGCCTGCTGGCAAATTCATCCTGCGCCATCAGTTGGCCGCGTTAGCCGTCTCCGCGTATCCGGCGTCCCGGTCGAGCATCTCCGTAAGCCCCATCAACTCAAAGGCATCGGTCAGCGGCGTCATCTGATCGACCAGGCCCTCGGTGGTGCCCCTGGCTTTGAGTTCTTCCATCACCTTGCCCACCGTGTACGCCACCGACATGAACGCGCTGCCGGGGAAAATCACCATCTTGAACCCCAGCCGTTCCAGTTCCGACACGTTGAGCAGCGGGGACTTGCCGGTCTCCACGAAGTTGTAGAGCAGGGGAACGCTGGTGCGCGCCACGACCTCGGCCGCTTCCTCCGCCGAGCGGATGGCCTCCACGAACAGCGCGTCGGCGCCGGCCTCGGTGAAGGCGTCGCAGCGACGCATGGTGTCGTCCCATCCGGTCACGGCCAGCGCGTCGGTGCGCACGATGATGGTGAAGTCATCATCAGTGCGGGCGTCCACGGCGGCGCGGATTTTCTGGACCATCTCGTTAATCGGAACCACCCGCTTGTCTTCCAGGTGGCCGCACCGCTTGGGAAACTGCTGGTCTTCGATATGCACGGCGGCGACCCCGGTGCGTTCATACTCCCGTATGGTTCGCCGCACGTTCATGGTGCCGCCGTAACCGGTGTCGGCGTCCGCGATTACAGGGATTTCCACCGCGCCGGCGATGGCGGCCGCGTTGGCCAGCATCTCCGTCGCCGTAGCCAACGCCAGGTCGGGGTAGCCGATGCGCGCTACCGATGTTCCGGCGCCGGTCATGTACACGGCAGGGAAGCCCGTCCGCTCGATGATGGCGGCAGTCAGGCAGTCATAGGCCCCTGGCGCCGTGATGATGCCGGGTTCGTTCAACAGTTGGCGGAATTTCTTGGTCGCTCGCATCGTAAGGTCTCCCGTTTATGCCGTCATGCCGCCGTCTATGGTCAAGGTCTGACCGGTGATGTAGCTGGCGGCGGGACTGACCAGGTACAGCACTGCCGACGCCACGTCCTCCGCAGCCCCGAATCGTCCGGCTGGCACGCGGGACAGCACCTGGTTTCGCTGTTCGTCATTCAGTTCGCCCGTCATGCCGCCGGTATCACCGATCTCGATGAATCCCGGCGCGACCGCGTTGACCGTGATGTTCCGGCTGGCTACCTCCCGCGCGATCGCCTTGGCCATCCCGATCTGGCCGGCCTTGGACGCCGCGTAGTTGGCCTGGCCCGGGTTGCCGGACAGCCCGACCACCGACGAAATGTTAACGACCCTCCCGTAGCGTTGCCGCACCATCAGGGGAATGGCGAATCGCGTCGGCAGGAACGTGCCGCGCAGGTTGACCGTCAGCACGTCATCCCAGTCCTCGGCGTTCATCCGCATCACCAGCCGGTCCCGGGTGATGCCGGCGTTGTTCACCAGGATGTCCAGCCGGCCCAGGCGGTCCGCCGTCGTCTTGACCACCGCCTCAGCCGCGTTCTCGTCGGATACGTCGCCGGGAACCCGCAGAGCCTCGCCCCCGGCGGCCCTGATTTCATCAATCACCCGGTCCGCCGCGTCCGCGTTGGTCCGGTAGTTGATGCCTACCGAGGCACCGGCGGCAGCCAACTCCTTGGCAATCGCCGCGCCGATCCCACGGGATGATCCGGTCACCAACGCAACCTGCCCGCTCAAGTCAATCGTGTACATGGACGCACCTATTCCTTCACGCTTCAAGCACGCCCGTATGACGCAACTCGGATAACTCTTCCCTGAATCCTTCCACCAGATCGATGCTGTGGCAAAGCAGGCCGGTGTTGATCGCTCCGGCGATGCCCTCGGCGGTCGATGAACCGTGTCCCACCATCACCAGGCCGTCCACGCCGAACAGCGGCCCGCCCATGGTGCGTGGGAGGTTCATATTGGTCCACAACGCCCCGGCAATCTGTTTGAGCTGGGCTTCCGGCAAAAACTCGGCCAGTTGACGTTGCAGGTATGGCGCCAGCGCGGAACCCAACCCCTCGGCGAACTTGATCAGTATGTTGCCGATGAAACCGTCGCACACGATGACGTCCGCCTTGTCGGTGAAAAAGTCCATCCCCTCCACGTTTCCCACAAAGTTCAGGTGGCTGTTCCGGAAGAGCGAATGACTTTCCTGCACCTGGCGGTTTCCCTTGGCCGCCTCTTCTCCCACGCTCAGCAGCGCCACCCGGGGGTTTTCAATCTGCAACCGCCGCCGGGCGAACACCACGCCCAGGGCCGCGAAGCTCAGCAGCAGCGAGGGCCGGGCATCCACGTTGCTGCCCAGGTCCACCACCGTTGTATTGGGCGCCAGCCCCAGGAAATTCCCGCCGATGCACGGGCGTTCCAGTCCCTCCAGCAGCCCCAGCGTAATGGTCGCCGTGGCCATGGATGCGCCCGTCGAGCCCACCGACACCGTCATGTCCGCTTCGCCGGCCCGCAACAACTTCATCGCCGTGACTATCGACGAACGCGGTTTCCGGCGCAGCGCGGATATGGGGTGCTCGTCGTCCTCGATCTTCCCTTCGGACGGTACCACCGCTATGGGCAGGTCATTGGTGTCCGCTCCGTGCTTGGCTAGCTCAGCGTCAACCGCTCCCTGGTCACCCACCAGGGTAACGTGCAGTTGCGGGTGCGCCGCGACCGCGGCCAGTGCCCCGGGTACCGTAACTTCCGGCCCGTAGTCTCCCCCCATGGCGTCCAATGCGACGCGCACCCGCGCTATATTCCCGTTACTACTCATTATCGAGCTGCCCCTTGCTGCTCCGTTCCGACCAGCAGGCTGGCCGTGCCGGTGATGATCCTGTCCCCATTATCGGCGTTGCGGACTTCCACGTTGCAAGTTACTGTCGCGCCGGTTTCTCCGAGTTCGGTTTTTGCAACCACGCCGTTCACTTCGAGGGTGTCGCCGGGATACGCCGCGCCGCGAAACCTTACCCGGAGACTGCCCGAGGTCAGCCAGTCTGCCCCGTATGCTTTCGTCATAATTTCCGACACCAGCGCCAGCGTCAACATCCCATGCGCGATTACGCCGCCGAACCGGGTGGCCGCCGCGAATTCGTCGTCGTAGTGTATGCGATTGTGGTCCCCGGAGGCGTTGCGATACGCATTGATGCCCTCTCGCGAGATTGCGCGACGCACGGCCGGTAGTACATCCCCCACTGCTGCATGGACCGGTGCAATGGTTCCCGTGTTAACCATCGGAATCCTCGCCGGCCGGCTCGTCTGCGGGTGCGGGCAGCAGGACCGTGGTGCGGCCGCGTTGCAACTCGGCCCCGGAGTCGGCGTCGGTTACGCTGTAATTTACGGTCAGAAACCGCAATCCGCCTCTTTCGCGGGGCGGGTCAACACGCGCGGTGGTCGCGGCGGTCATTCCGATGCGCGGGGCGCCGACGGTTTCAACGTCCTGCAGGCTGTGGATCGCGCCATCGGGCAGCGACAATCGCTCCAGCAACAGGCCCACTACCCGCGCCGTCAGCAGCAATGGCGGCGCGATACCCGTGTCGCCATAAACCGGCAGGTCGTCGCCCACCGCATCCAGGTATTCCCGTGCTGCGTCGGCAGTGATCTGCCAGCTTCCCAAGTCTATGGCGGTGTCTTCCACAGTGTTCCTGCGGCGTGCATATCCGGTATCCATAGCGCGCCCGGATACACTATACACCATGCCCTCTTTACGCCTTCGGTAACCCGAAATCGTCCACCGCCATTTCTGACAGGTATTCCCCAATCGCCAGTGATGACGTGGCTCCCGGCGACGGCGCGTTGAGCACGTGCAGCGCCTTCTGCCCCCGCAGGATGTGAAAGTCGTCCAGGATGGCGCCCGACGACGACACCGCCTGGGCGCGCACTCCGCTCCCGCCGGGTTCCAGGTCGCTGGACTGGATTTCCGGTATCAGCTTTTGCAGGTCGCCCACGAACACCGACTTGCTGTACGAACGGTGCATCTCCTTCATTCCGGTGCGCCAGTGCTTCGCGGTCATCTTCCAGAATCCGGGAAACGTCAGCGCGCCGGCCGTTTCGCCCACGCTGATGTTGCCCTTGCGATAGCCTTCCCGCGCCCACGCCAGCACCGCGTTGGGACCGGCCTCAACGTAGCCGTGGATGTTCCGTGTGTAGTGAACGCCGAGGAACGGGAACCGTGGGTCGGGCACCGGATAGATCAGCCCTTTCACCAGGTCGTGGCTCGATTCGGCCAGCTTGTAGTACTCGCCGCGGAACGGGATGATGCGCACGTCGGTTTCCTCGCCCATCATCCGCGCCAGCTTGTCGGCGTACAGGCCGCCGCAGTTGATGACGTGTTTCGCTTGCAGCGCGCCCCGCTCGGTTTCAAGCGCCGTTCCGCCGGCAGTCTGCCGCGCCTGCCTTACCGCCGCGCCGGTGAATATATCCCCGCCGGCGGACTGGAACTTGCCGGCGTATGCGTTGGCGACGCGCACGTAATCGACGATGCCGGTGTGTGGCGCCCACAGCGCGCGCACGCCCCTGGTGTGTGGCTCAATCTCCGCCAGCCGGTCCGGCTCCACGATTTCCAGGTCCGGCACGCCGTTGGCGACGCCACGCTCGTACAGGTCCTGTAATCGCCCTAGTTCGCTCTCGTGCGTGGCCACGATCACCTTGCCGCAGGGGTCGTACTCAATCTCGTTCTCGTCGCAGAACCTGATCAGCCGGTCCTTGCCGCCCACGCAGAAACGGGCTTTCCACGAGCCAGGGCGGTAGTAAATGCCGGAATGAATCACGCCGCTGTTGTGTCCGGTCTGGTGCTGCGCCAGCTGGTCCTCTTTCTCGATGACCGCCACGCTGAGGTCGGGCGACCGTTCCAATAACTGCATCGCGGTGGACAGCCCGATGATGCCGCCGCCCACAATCGCCACGTCGTAAACGCGCGTTTCCACCGAATCGGAACCGCTTGTATTCGCCGCCATAGTTCCACCTTCCTAACTGCTATTGCGTGCAGGCAACGGCAATCATAGTAACGTCCTGCTGTCCATTGCGGCATTATACACTTGGCGGATGTTTGGCCCGCGTTGCGCCAGCCCTCTCCCCTCGCTATCCTTACCCCGCCATGACTACACCCCAACCCGATTTCACCCGGCAAATCGCCCGGTTCGCCGCAGGCATCGCCGCCAATCCCGACGATCTGCCGGCGCCCGTCGCCGACATCTGCCGCGACATGATGCTCAACGCCGCCGCCGCCGCTTTGGCCGGCGCGGCGCACCCCGACGGCATCGCACTGGCCCGTGGACTGCGCGCTATGGGCGGCAACGGCCGCAGCACCATCATCGGCATGGGCCAACGCACGTCCCCGGTCTATGCCGCCCTCGTGAACGGAACGCTGATCCGCCTGCTGGATTACGACGATAACCTCTTCAACCCTGCTGCGGCGAGCGCGGCGCAGGTAAATCCCACCGCCGCCGTCTTTCCGGCGGTAATGGCCCTCGGCGAAATGCACGGCTATCCGGGGAACTCGGTCCTGGCCGCCTTTGCCGTTGGGAGTGAAATCATCGCCCGCTTGTCGTCGGCCCCGCAGGTCGCCAACGCCGCCGGAGCCATCGGAGCCGCCATTGCCGCGGCCATGCTGTTCGCCCCGGATGAGTCCACCATAGCCAACGCCGCCGGCCTGGCCGCGTCCGCCGCCGACTCCGGCATCGCCTACCGGGACGCGGGCGCCGCTGCGACCAGTGGTGGACACGCCGCCATGCACGGCGTGTTGGCCGCTATCACGGCAGCAGAGGACATCTTGGCGTCGCCCGCCCATGATCCCGTCCCGCCTGATGTTCTGGACGACATTGGCCGAGACTGGCGCCTGTTGGATCCCGGCGTAACCATCCGCCTGTATCCTTGCCATCCCGCCAGCCACAGCGTCATCGACGCCGTCCTGGGCCTGCTCCAACTCCACCGATTCGAACCCAACCAAGTCGCCTCCGCCCATGTTGGCGTGACTGCCGAAACGTTGCAGTGTCTGTCTCATCACATGCCGGCGGATGGCTGGCAGGCCCGCACCTCGATTGGATTCATCGCCGCTGCGACGTTGTGCCACGGACAGCCGCTGATCAACTTTTTCTCCGACGCCGCCGTTCGCGATGAGGGAGTCCGGGCCGTAATGGAACGCATCTCCGTGGAGGCGACGCTGCCCGCATCCCCATTGGCGTCCAACCCGGCCGAAGTGTCGGTTACGCTCACGGACGGGCAGGTTCTGCGCCACCGCGTTGACCATTCCCGCGGCACTCCCGCGGTGCCCCTCGACCCCGAGGAACTGGAGGCCAAGTTCCTCTACTGCACCCGCTACATCCTGCCGGCCGACCACATCGACGAAGCCATCGGCAGCTTCCGTGGCATCGCCGAAATCGAAAACGTAACCGGCATGGCGTCCGTCCTGGGCGGCTAACCCATTGCCACAATTCGTGCCGCTCTGCTCGTCATTCCCAACCCCTACCGTCATTCCCGAGAAAGCGGGAATCCAGGAATTTGGAGGCAACGCACCATGAAAGGCATCCGCGCCTACGAAGTCGGCGCTCCCGACGTCCTCAAATACGAAGATATGCCCGAACCGACGCCCGCTCCCGGCGAGGCCGTCGTCGCCATCCGCAACATCGGCGTCAACTACACCGACGTATCCAGCCGCAAGGGAACCAACCCGCCGGCCGCGTTCCCCTGGACGCCCGGGCGCGAAGCCTCCGGTGTTGTCACCGCCGTCGGTGAGGGCGTAACCGAGGTATCGGTCGGCGACCGGGTAGGCTACGCCATGCACACCGGTTCCTACGCTGAGCAGCAGGCTGTACCCGCCTGGTTGCTGGTGCGGATCCCCGACGCAATGGACTTCGAGACCGGCGCGGCAACCCTGCTCCAGTGCATGACTGCCCACTTCCTCGTCAACGACATCATCCCGTTGCGGGCCGGGCAGCGCGCCCTGGTTCACGCCGGTGCCGGCGGCATGGGCCTGCTGCTCATCCAGATGCTCAAACGCCTGGGCCTGCACGTGTACACCACCGTTTCCACCGATGACAAAGCCGCCCTGGCCAGCAATGCCGGCGCCGATGACGTCATCCTCTACACCCGGCAGGATTTCGAGGAGGAGGTCCGCCGCATGACCGATGGTGAGGGCGTCAAGATCATCTACGACGCCGTGGGCGCGACCACCTTCGAGAAGGGCCTGCGCATCCTCGGACGCCGTGGCTGTATGTGCCTCTACGGGCAGGCCGGCGGCCCGGTCGGCATGGTGGATTCGGGGATGCTGCGCAGCGGCTCCCTGTTCCTGACCCGCCCGACGCTGGGCGACTACACCGCCACGCGCCCTGAACTGCTGCAACGAGCGGAGGAATGCCTGGCCTGGGTGCAATCCGGCGAAATCAAGCTGAACGTGACCCTCAACCTACCGCTCGCCGAAGCCGCCGAAGCCCACCGCCGCCTGGAAGGCCGCGAAACCACCGGCAAGATTTTGCTGACGCCGTGATAGACTCAAAAACACACTGTACGTGACCATCCGCGCAGCCGGAGGAAACCATGACTGAGGCAATTCCCTTCCAAGATCAACTCCATACGCTCACCGTTGAAGAATTCGGTGAGCAATACCGTTCAATCATCGCGGCCGTCTTTAAGCAGGACGGATTGGCAATCATCTTCGACGGGGACAAACCCCTCGTGCAGATTACCCGGTACGAAGAACCGCCACTCCACGGTTACGGTTCCATGAAAGGCCAGATCGAAATTCACGGCGATATCGTGTCACCGTTACCGCCAGAATGGTATGCCAGCAACTATGACGAGGAAAACCTGGTTTGATACTGCCGGACACCCATTCACTGATCTGGTTCCTCGAATCTAGCTCGCGCCTTGGATCGGTGGCCCAACACAGGATACGAGAATCCGCCGAACGTGAGCAAGCCGCCTTCTCCGCCATCTCCGTCTGGGAAGTCGCCCTGCTTCTGTCGAAAAACCGCCTCACACTCAACGTATCCGCCATACAGTGGCGGCAAAACCTCCTTGCCGCTGGCTTCGTAGAAATCCCCGTTGATGGCGCAATCGCAGCCCGCTCCGTAGCCTTGTCCGATTTCCACGACGACCCTGCTGACCGCATCATCGTTGCCACCGCTCAGGAAGGCCACCAGCTAATTACTGACGACGGCCGTATCCTCAACTGGCCCGGTCAACTCAACCGCTTCCCTGCCCGCCGCTGAAGGAAGGGGGATATGTTATCTGATCGCCGTATCTATCTGGTCTCCTGCGTTTCGCAGAAAACGCCGTACCCTGCCCCAGCTCAGGATCTATACACGTCCACCTGGTTTCAAAAAGCCCGCGCTTATGTACTGAAGTCCGGCTCCCCTTGGTTTATCCTGTCGGCGGAGCACGGCTTGGTACACCCCTACGACGTTCTAACACCTTACGAAAGGACCTTGAAAAATATGAGCGCTGCTGAGCGCTGCGCTTGGGCGGAAAGGGTTCAAAGCCAAATGAAGCAATCTCTCCCGGATGCCGATGAGGTAGTCATCCTTGCCGGAACCCATTACCGAGAGCATCTTGAAGATTGGCTGCACCGTCGGTTTGCCCGTGTCCAAGTTCCAATGAGGGGACTTCAGATTGGCAAGCAACTGCAATGGCTGACAGAAAATGAGCCGGATTGACGACACCATCGCGTTTTACGCACATTTGCAAGAACTTGAGCGAAGCATAGGCGGGAAGCGCACCCTGGCCGATTGCCACGGTAGAATGGATTGGCCGAAACGGGGCGTTTATTTCTTTTTCGAGCCAGGCGAGCATCGTTCCGGCAGCGGCGATGACCCGAGAGTGGTTCGCGTGGGCACCCACGCTATAAGAGGAAAAGCCGACACGACGCTGTGGTCCCGTCTCAGGCAGCACAAGGGACCCCTACGACCGCCCGGCGGCAATCATCGCGGTTCAGTGTTTCGCAAACTGGTTGGTGAAGCTATGATCCGCCGTGATGGTCTGACCGAAGGCTCTGACACTTGGGGACGAGGCAATACCGCTCCGCGCGGCGTGAGTGAAGCGGAGCGACCCATGGAAATGAAGGTCAGCCGTTACATCGGAGCAATGCCGTTCCTTTTCGTGCCCATCCTGGATGCCCCCGGCCCGGACAGCAAGCGCGGTTATATCGAACGTAACGCTATCGCCCTGCTCAGCGGCTACAACACCGCCGTCGCTGACACGCCTTCTCCACAGTGGCTCGGTTTCCATTCTTCCAGGGAGCGCGTCCGACGCTCTGGTCTATGGAACAATGACCATGTCAACGAGGACTACTCCCCCGAATTTCTGAATGTCCTTGCAGGGTTGATTGATGCGATGAAACGAAACCCGCATTGACGCCCCAATCGTCCCGCCATACAATAATCCCGCAAATCCGAATACCCAACCGCTGTGAAGGGGATTAGTAAGCGTCCAGCGAGGCCCAGAGAGCCGGAGTTGCTGTGAACCGGCGCCAGGCGCAGACGCCCAATGGACCCCGGAGCCGTCTCGCCCAAAGGCACTCCGTTCCGCTTGATACGGAGCCAAGTAGGCCGGAACGCTTGGGCCGCGTTACTCGCCCAACCAACACCGCACGCAGGGTGGCATTGCGACCATTTGGCTCGTCCCTCAAGGGACGGGCTTTTCCTTTTGCCATCCGACCACAACCACTGGATACCGCACCGTGAGCACCTACTACCCCACACTGGAACAAGTCCAATCACTGGCCGATCAGGGCAACCTCTGCCCCGTCTATCGCACCATCAACGCCGACCTGGAAACCCCGGTCTCGGCGTACCTGAAGGTAGCCCGCCCGCCCTATTCCTTCCTGCTGGAATCGGTGGCCGGCGGAGAGCGCATCGGCCGCTACAGCTTCATCGGCACCGAACCCTACGACGTGTTCAGCACCGGCGCGGATCAACCCTCCGGCGCGGTTGACCCGCTGACCCTCGTGCAGCGGGAGATGGATTCATTCCGGCTGATCTCAGTTGACGGCCTGCCGCCCTTCCACGGGGGCGGCGTAGGCTACGTGGCTTACGACGCCGTGCACTACTTCGAGCCGCGCGTCCCCATGCTCGAATCCGACCCCCAGGGCCTGCCCGAGTCCGTGTTCATGTTCACCGACACCCTGCTGGTGTTCGACCACCTCCGTCACGACATCAAGGTCGTCAGCCATGTTCGCCTTGATGACGACCCGAACTCCGACCATATCGAATCCGCCTACAATGCCGCCGTCGCCAAGATCGAGCGCATGGTGGACCGGCTCTCCCGTCCGCTGGAAATACCCCCTGAATTGTTGGCTCAGTCCGCTCTGCCATCCGACGGCGCAGCGCAGTCGAACTTCACCGTTCCCGAATACGAGGCCGCCGTGGACAAGTGCATCGAGTACATCTACGCCGGCGATGTCATTCAGGTGGTCAACTCCCAGCGGTTCAGCCGCAAAACCGACGCCCACCCCTTCCAGGTGTACCGCGCCCTGAGAGGTAGCAACCCGTCGCCCTACATGTACTACCTGGACCTCAACGGATTCCAGATTGTCGGCGCCGCCATCGAGACCGTCGCCACCGTCCACGACGGCACCGTCGCCACTCACCCCATCGCCGGCACCCGCCCCCGAGGCCAGACGCCGGCCGAGGACGCCGCGCTGGAAGAGGAGCTGAAAGGCAGCGAAAAACAGCAGGCCGAACACATCATGCTGCTTGACCTGGGACGCAACGACATCGGCAGGGTTAGCGTGCCCGGCACTGTGAAGGTCACGCAGTACATGGACGTGGAACGGTTCTCCCACGTCATGCACCTGGTGTCCCACGTGGAGGGCCAACTGCGCCCCGACATGACGCCCTACGACGCTCTGCGGGCCTGCTTCCCGGCCGGCACGGTGTCCGGCGCGCCCAAAATCCGTGCCATGGAGATCATCGCCGAGGTGGAACAGGAACGCCGTGGCCCCTACGGCGGCGCGGTCGCCTACTTCAGCTACAACGGCAACATGGACACCGCCCTCGTCCTCCGCACCGGCATCTTCAAGGACGGCGTCATGTACGTCCAGGCCGGCGGCGGCGTGGTCGCCGACAGCGTCGCCGAGGACGAATACATGGAAACCCGCCACAAGTCCGGCGCAATGATGCGCGCCATTGACGTCGCCGAAGGCATCACTTAACCCGTGCGTCATTCCCGCCGCACACCCGTCATTCCCCCGAAAGCGGGAATCCAGGAGGCCAAAATGCTCAAATCATTCTTCCACACCGGCTTCATCGTCAAAGACCTGGAGGCCGCCATCGACTTTTACTCCGACGTGCTGGGTCTCACCCTCACCATGCGCACCGAGCGCACCGGCGAGTTTCCCACGACGCTGCTGGGATTCCCGGACACCCACATCAAGGGCGCGTTCTTCGACATGGGCGACGGCCACCAGCTGGAGCTCATCCAGTACATCAACCCCGAGGGCGGCTACGCCGGCTTCGACAAGAACGACGTGCGCGCCGCCCATCTCGCCTTCTTCGTCGAGGACATCGACGCTTTCTACGAAAACACCCGCAACCGTGGCCTCACCTACCCCACGCCTCCGGTTCCCATGTACGATGACGATGGCAAGCTGCTGCGCAAGGCGTCCTACTGCCAGGACCCGGATGGCAACTGGCTCGAACTCGTGGAGCTTTACTGATGTTGCTTCTCATCGACAACTACGATAGCTTCACCTACAACCTCTACCAATACCTCTGCGAGCTGGGCGCCGAGGTAGAGGTGATCCGCAACGACAAGACCACCATCGAGGACATCGAGGCCATGCAGCCCGAGGGCATCGTGGTGTCTCCCGGCCCCTGCACCCCTCGCGAGGCCGGCATCTCCAACGACGTCATCCGGCACTTCGGCACGAAACTCCCGGTGCTCGGCGTTTGCCTCGGACACCAGTGCATTGGCGACGCCTACGGCGCGACCGTTGACCGCGCCGGCGAAATCCGCCACGGCAAGACCTCTCTAATCCACCACGACGGCAAAGGCGTGTTCGCCGGCCTGCCCAATCCATTCGAGGCCATCCGCTACCACAGCCTGGTCATCTACCCCGACACCGTGCCCGACTTCCTGGAAGTCACCGCCTGGACCGACAACGGCCTCATCATGGGCGTCCGCCACAAGGAACTCCCGGTTGAAGGCGTCCAGTTTCACCCCGAATCAATAATGACCACCGTCGGCCACGACCTGCTGCAAAACTACCTCAACCAGGTGGCGGAGTTTCACGCGCCTCCTCCGTAACTGCTCCGCTTCGTCCTCCGCCGGCGGTTGCTATACTGGATAGACGCGCCCGCACGGGCATCCCGTAAAGGAGGACACCATGAATCCGCTCAACATCGGCCCCAACGTCTTGTCGTGGCTTCCCGCCGAGCAAATCGAGGACTCGGCGATGCAGCAGATTGAGAACCTCTCCCGGATGCCCTTTATCTTCAAGCACGTCGCCGTCATGCCCGACTGCCACTTCGGCATGGGCGCAACCGTGGGGTCGGTCATCCCAACCAACCGCGCCATCATCCCCGCCGCCGTCGGCGTGGACATCGGCTGCGGCATGATCGCCGTCAAGACGCCGCTCACCCGCGAGGACCTGCCCGAAGACCTGTCCGACATCCGCAAGGCCATCGAACACCAGGTGCCCCTGTCGGCCGGCCACTACAACCGCAGCATCAAGAAGACCGCCAAGCCCCGCATCGAGCAGCTTGAGGCTAAGGCTGCCGAACTCGAGCGGCTGGACTTCTACGACAAGCTGGATAAGAACTGGCGCAAGCAACTCGGTTCCCTGGGCTCGGGCAACCACTTCATTGAGGTGGTGCTCGACGAGGAGGGCTACGCCTGGGCGTTCCTGCACTCCGGTTCCCGGGGCGTGGGCAACCGCATCGCCGCCCACCACATCAAAATCGCCAAGGCGCTGATGGAAAAATGGTACATCAACCTGCCCGACGCCGACCTCGCCTACCTGGTTGAGGACACCCCCGAGTTCGATGACTACCTGAAAGACCTCGACTGGGCCCAGGAGTTCGCCCTGCTCAACCGCGAGGAGATGATGGAGCGCATCATCAGGCTCCTCCAGTACCGCTGTGGCGACTTTGAGCCGGTTGAAACCATCCAGTGCCACCACAACTTCACCCAGCGCGAGCACCACTTCGGCAGGAACATCCTGGTTTCCCGCAAGGGCGCCATCGAGGCCCGTGAAGGCCAGCTTGGCCTCATCCCCGGCTCCATGGGGACCCGCAGCTACGTCGTGCGCGGCAAGGGCAACGCGGCCTCGTTCAACACCGCGCCCCACGGCGCCGGCCGCCGCCTCAGCCGCAACAAGGCCCGCAACGCCTTCACCATGGACGACTTTGACCGGGACATGGAGGGCATCGAGGTCAACCGCTCCGAGGCTTTCCTGGACGAACTCCCCGGCGCTTACAAGGACATCGACCTCGTGATGGAGCAGTCCGCCGGCCTCGTGGAAATCCTCCACACCTTCCGCCAGATCGTCAACGTCAAGGGCGCGTAATCCCGCCGCCAATCCCTGCACCCACGTGAAACGGAGCCTGCCATGACCACCATCGCCGAATACGTCTCCAACTACTCCGCCAACCTGCACTTCCGCGACATCCCTGCCGAGACCGTTCATGACCTCAAGCGCATGACCATCGACACCATCGGTTGCGCCATCGGGGGCTACACGTCGGAACCGAGCAAGATAGCCCGGGACCTGGCCGGTGAAATTACCGGACATCGCCGCCCGGTCACCGTCATCGGCAGCGGCCTCACCAGTAGCCCCGAACTGGCCACCTTCGCCAACGGCGTGATGATCCGCTACCTGGACTTCAACGACGGCTACACCACCCTGGAATCCGGCCACCCCAGCGACAGCATCGCGGCTACGCTGGCCGGCGCGGAACTGGCTGGAGCCGGCGGCCGGCGTTTCATCGCCGCCACCGCCGTGGCCTACGAGGCGTTCTGCCGCTTCGGCGACGCTTTCAACATCAGGGCGCTCGGTTTCGACCATGTTACCAATGGCGCCATCGCCAGCTCCCTGGGCGCCGCCCGCGCCATGGGCCTGTCGGCCGCCCAGACCGAGCAGGCGTTGAACCTGGGCATCACCCCGAACCTGGCGCTGGGTCAGACCCGCGTGGGCGAGCTATCCCACTGGAAGGGTTGCGCCTACGCCAACGCCAGCCGCAACGCCGTGTTCGCTGCCCTGCTCGCCGAGCGCGGACTTACCGGCCCGGGGCCGATATTCGAAGGCGAACTGGGCTTCTTCGCCGCCGTAACCAAAGAGCCGTATGAGTTGGAACCCTTCGGCGGCGACCAGGGGCAGCCTTTCAAGGTTCACGAGTGCAACATCAAGCACTTCGCCCTCGGCCTGTACTCCCAGACCGTCGTGGAGGCCGCCCTAGCCGCGCGAGAGCAGGTGCCCGACTTCAACGAAGCCAACGTTGCCGACGTCCACATCCGCACCCTCCAGAAAGCCATCGACATCATGGCCGGCGACGAGGAAAAATACCATCCGAGAACCCGCGAGTCAGCCGACCACAGCATGCCCTACGCCACGGCCATCGCCCTGAAACACAACACCCTCAACCAGACCCACTTCTCCGACGAGCACATCAACGACCCGGCCATCGCCGCGCTCATCGGCAGCACGCGCATCGAAGCGTCGGACGAGGCCGCCCGCCGGTTCCCCGACGCCATGCTGTGCAACCTGGACCTGCGAATGACCAACGGCCAGACCTACAGCGCCGAGGTATCCCACTTCCGCGGCCACCACCGCAACCCGATGACCGACGCTGAGGTGGAAGCCAAGTTCCGCGGCCTCTGTGAAGACCTGCTGTCGCCAGATCAGACCGAGGAGCTGCTGAGCCGTCTCTGGAACCTGGAAGACGAAACCGACATCAGCGCCCTGCTGCGCCTGACACGGATCTAATCACGCCCCGATTCGCGTCCCATCCGGGTACGTGTAACCCACCCGGTCGCTGTACCCGCCGGCGGCCGGGAAGATCTGCCGGTACAGCCCGCGCGCCCGGTTCTTCACCACCGCGCCGGCCGCGTCCTTGGTCGGCGTCGGCTTGGCGTTCTGGTCCTTGTAGAACTGGGATTGCAGCGGGCTGTCGTCCTCCATCTCCCAGATGCACAGGTAGCGCATCACATTGTTGGCCTGCCCGTCCTCCGGGTCCAGCATGAACCGCCGCGCGCTGATGTAGCCGGGTATCGACATCCGCTCCGGCAGGTGTTCCTCGTTGTACCACTTGTTAAACACCTCGTCGTCCGCCGGGTCAACCTCCATCATCACCACCAGCACCGTGGTGCCAACCTGCTGAGTGCTTACTTTACTACCGTTCACGCTGGTCATGTTCAACTCCTTTTGCGATAAATCTGCACCCGGTGGCGGTAACAGTCGGCCACAAACACCAGCCCGTCGTCGCTCACCGTAACCGCCGCCGGCCGGTAGAACCGACGCTTCAGTTCGATGTTCTGCGTCGCCGCGTTCAGCTTTTCTTCGATGTCGGGATTGGCGTCCAGGAACGTCCGCGCCCACCTGGAAGTGCCCGAATGTCCGATCAGTGTGTCAATCACCCTGCCGCTGGCATCCAGCACCTGCACCCGGTCGTTCCACCAGTCGCACACGTAGATCAGACCGTCGTTGTCCACCGTCAACCCGTTGGGACGCGAAAAACCGTCACCGCCGTCCCGCCCGCCAAACTCGGTTATGAACCCGCCGTCGGCGTCGAATTTCTGGACCCGGTCGTTACGCCAGTCGGTTACGTACACGTCTCCCGCAGCATCGACGGCAACGCCCCACGGCATCCTGAACTGCCCAGGTCCTTCGCCTTCTTCACCCCAGCCCGTCAAAAACTCTCCGTCGGCGGTAAATCTCTGCACCCGGTGGTTCAGCGAATCCACTACCAGCAGCGACCCGTCCGGCGCAAACGCCATGCCCGACGGCCCATTCAACTGCCCCGGCTCCGCGCCAAGCTCTCCCCAGCACCGCACGAACTCCCCCTCCGGCGTGAACACGCTGATGCGATGGGTGTTCTCGTCCGACAGGTACAGCATCCCGTCCGGCCCGAAACGGATTTCGGTAACCCAGATGAACTGCCCAGGCCCTTCGCCCCAGCCGGAAAACTCGCCCATGTAGGCTCCGTCAAACGTGCATCGAGTGACCCGCACCCCCTCGGGTTGGTTGGGATTGGCCCGGCTCGCCACATGCAGCAACCCATCCGGCCCCAGCGCCAACGATACCGGCCCGCTGAAACCCGGCCCGCTGGCCGACAACAATCCGATCACGTCGTGGTATTGATACAGCCCCGCAACCGACACGGGATATTCAACGACGGTAGTCATCAAATCACCTTCCTGCATCCATGAAATTTACTACGTCAACTCAATCGTAACCGCCGGCAATCCGCACTCCAGCTTGCCGATGGTCTCCAGGCACCGGTCGTTGGCCGGGGGCATCACCGGCCCGGATAGCGCGTCGCGCCGTAGCCGTTCCAGCGGCGACGACTTCAGTAGTCCGCCGCCGCCGGCCAATCTCATCGCCGCGTCGGTTACAGACACGCCCACCTCGGCGCAATACTGCTTGGCCCGGTTCACCGCCAGGACTGTGCCGGTGGGGTCTGAAACGCGATCCGTCAGCGCCGCGTCAACCAGCAGCAACCGGCCCGACTGGATCGCCACCGACATCTCGCCGATGGTCCTTTGCGTGCCCGGATGATTTATGATCGCCCCGCTCTCCGGCGTCCAGGATTTCTCGTTCACGTAGTCCGTGATGTACCCGTAGGCGGCTTCCGCGATCCCCAGGTACACCGCCGCGTATCCCAGCGAAAAGCTGCCCCAGTCGGCGCTCAGTATCCGGCCCGGCGGCCCGAACACCGCTTTGGCCGGCGCCGCCGTGTCGTAGGTCACCGTGTGACTTGATGTCGCGCGCATCCCCACGGCGTCCCACCGCCCGGTAACCTCCACGCCGCTCACGCCACTGCGGATCATCGCCGAGATGATGTTGTCCGGGCCGCCACCGCTGTCCTCAATGATCCCCGAAACAAAAAAGTAGTCCGCCGCGTCCGCCAGTGAGCAGAAGTGCTTGACGCCGGATACTCGGTATCCCCCGTCGTCCGTCGGACTGAACGTAGTCGATAGTACGAAACGCTCGCGTGCCGACGCGCCCGGCTCGCTGGTGATTGACGCAAACAGTTTGCCAGCCTCCACCGCCTCGCCGAAGTACCTGCTCCGTTGCTCCTCCGTTCCCAGGCCCCCGACGAACGACCCCAAGACGTTGGTGTGCATCGTCAGCGTCAACCCAGTGGATGCGCAACCGCGCGCCACTGCCAGGATACACATGGCGTAGGTGAGCGGGTCCGCCGCCAGCCCGCCGTACTCAACCGGAACCCGCAACGTCAGCAGCCCGGCTTCCCGCAGGTCAACATAGTTTTCTTTAGGAAACTCCGCCGCCGCATCGTAACCCGCCGCCCGCCCGGCAAACCGCTCGTTAGCCAGCCGGCCCGCCAACTCAACCAGCGCAACGGACTCGTCGCTCATCATGCGCGCCGCTGCCGACGGTATCGGTTCCAGCCGGATAGTCATGCTCGAATATCCTGAGCGGCGAGGTATATCGCTATCTTGCCGGCGTCTGTTACGCGAACTGGTATTCCCGCGTTGACCCAATCATCCGCAGCGCGTTCAGGATCACCGATTCCAGGTCGGTCCCGTTTTCCAGCAGTTCCGCGGCCTGTGCCACCAGCGCCGTCCGGTTGTCGTCCCGCAGCGCGACGCAACCCAGCAGCTCCAAGCACCCGTCCACGATGCCGCCGGCGTCCAAACTGGACTCCCCTTCCAGCAGCGCGCCCACGATGTCGCGCACCCCCGGATGCGCGGAATTGCCCAACTCGTCCGCCACGAAGTTGATGCGCTCTACCATGCTGCCGCTGTCGATCCATTCCTTGCCGGTGTGCCAGCCCTCCACCGACGGCGGGTTCAGCAGGTCCTGGTTCATGTACCGGCATTCCAGGGCCGTGTCCATGACTCCCGTTCGCGGGAATTTCAGGTCGCCCACCAGGTGCAGCGTGCCCACCACCACCTCGGCCGGGCTTTTGACGCGAGCGAACCGCGCGGTCTCCGACTTGAAGAAATCCGACGTGAATAAGACCTTCAACATCGAGCGGATGTCGTAGCCCGACCGGAAATACTCCGCTTCCAGCAGGGCGATGGCTTCCGGGTCGGCCGGCGGCGTGCTCTGCCAGGCTGGAACCTGCACGTCGTCCGCCACGAAGAAGTTGTACATGTGGCGGCTGATGAACCGCGCCGTGGACGGCTGCCGGCAGATGATCTCGATGATGTCGTCGCCGTTGAAATTGCCCGTTTCGCCCTGGAACGTCTTGACGCCGTCGTCATGGTCGTCGGGGTCGTAGCGGAACAGCCACGGCGTCTTGCCGTAGGGGATGCTCGCCACGTTGTCGTCGTCGATGGTCCAGCCGGTGAAGGCCCGCGCCGCCTCCTGCACGTCGTCCTCGGTGTAGTTCTCCTTGTCGTCCATCCCCACGCCCATGGAGAACAGTTCCAGTAGCTCCCGGCCCCAGTTCTCGTTGATGGCGTCCTTGTGGTTGAAGTTGTTGTCCAGCCAGAAGATCATCGCCGGGTCCCGGGCCAGCCGCTCCAGCAGCGTGCGGAAACTGCCCAGGCCGTATTCCCGGAACATGTCGATCTGGTTCAGCATGGTCTTCTCGTGCAGCACCTTCGCCAGCCCGGTGGCGAAGACGCCGTGCCAGAACAGCGCCACCTTTTCCTGCAGGGGGCGAGTCGCGGCGTTGCCGTTCATCCGGTACACCGTCTCGGTCAGCGCGCCCTCGATGTTACGGCTTTCTTTCCAGTCGATGTAGTACCGCTCAATGATGTCTTCGTCCAGGCCCGGTTGCGCCTCGGGACGCAGCAGCCATTCCACTGTGGCGTCGTAGCCCCACCCGCAGTACTTGTCCAGCTCGGCCGGCGTCGCGCCGAAACCCGCTCGCCGCACCAGGTGGGCGATCAGGGCTCGGTGGGAACTCTGGATGTCATTCGTATCGGCGTTAGCGCTGACCATAGTCATCAGAACAACCTCAGCGTCAGTTTGTCTTGTGGGATGAGTTTGCGAAATCATACCACAGGCCCCGGCGTGTCCCATCCTTATTATTGACAACTTTCAGCCGTCGGCGCACTATATTGCGGCCCTGGTCCTCGCGGACGCCGATGCTATGGGTACATTCCAAGCCGCCAACCCGGTTCGAGGGTATCTTCATTTTCGGTATCAGACTCCCCCGCCCACGCACCATGGACTCGTGGGTAGCGTACCGGGACTTCCGCTTCCTCTGGTTTGCCAACTTCTGCGCTTTCACCGGCCAGTGGCTCCAGCTGTTGAGCATCGGATGGCTGGTCAAGGAGCTGTCCGCCGGCTCGGGTGTAGGCGGCCTCCTCGTGCTGTCGGCCAGCGCGCTCAACACCCTGCCCGGCCTGGCCGTCAACCCGCTCACCGGCGTGCTGGGCGACCGGCTTGACCGGCGCAAGCTCGCCATCGTCGTGCAGTCCATCGCGGCGGTGCTGGCCCTGGGTTTCGCCTTCCTGGTCGATTCCGACTACATCCGCCCGTGGCATGCCTACGCCTACGTCCTGATCTCCGGCTGCTGCCTGGCCATCACCCAGCCAATCCAGCAGGTGATGATCTCCAACACCGTCCCCCGGGGCGCGCTCACCAACGCCTACGCCATCAACACCCTTACCGTCACCGGTACGCGCATCTTCGGCCCCTTCGTCGGCGGCATCCTCATCGCCAGCATCGGGTTCTTCTGGAACTTCGCCATGGAGGCCGCGTTGTACCTGGGCGTGGTGCTGATGCTGATTCCCATGCGCACGCCCTACACCTCCAACGAGCCGGCCGGCCCGAGCCGGCGCATCACTCCCATCGCCGACATCCGCGACGGCCTGCTCCACCTGTGGCGCCAGCAGCGCGAGGTGCTGGAAATCGCGCTGATTTCCGTGATCCCGAACACCATCCTGCACCCCCTGTGGTTCCTGCTGCCCCTGTTCACGGTGGAGGTGCTCCAGGCCCACGCCGACATGGGCGGCTACCTGCTGGCGATTACCGGCGTCGGCGGCTTGATCTCAACGCTCTGCATCGCCACCTGGGGCTTCCCCTTCCGCCGCGGCCGCATCCTGGTGGCCACCTGCATCCTCGGCTCCCTCAGCACCATGCTGTTTTCACAATGCTCGTGGCTCTGGGCGGCATTCCTCGTGCTGGCCGTCATGTCGTTCTTTCAGGCCTACTTCCGCACCACCGCCGGCACCCTGGTGCTGACCATAGTTCCCGACCAGTATCGCGCCCGCACCATGGCCCTGCTGGCCTACGAGCGTTCCTCCCTCATCGGCGTCAGCATCCTCGTGGGCATCCTCGCCGACTTCACCTCCGCCTCCATCGCCATACTCGCCATCGGAGCCCTGGGCCTGAGCCTCTCCCTCGCCTGTCTGGCCACCCTGCGCCGCGTCCGCGCCCTGCAATAGAGGGAACCTTGCGTCTGCCCCGACTGCACACCCTGGACGCCTGGCTGGGCTACCGCAACTACCGCCTGCTCTGGTGCGGCAACTTCTTCGCCAACAGCGCCCAGTGGCTCCAGCTGCTCAGCGTCGGTTGGCTGGTCCGCGAGCTGTCCGAGGGTTCGGCCATCGCCGGTCTGCTGGTCGTAACCGTCGGCGGCATCAACACCCTGCCCGGCCTGATCGTCGGCCCCTGGGGCGGCGTCCTCAGCGACCGCTTCGACCGCCGCCGGCTGGTGATCACCTTCCAGCTGATCATGTGCGCCCTGGCCTTCAGCTTCGCCCTGCTGGTGCTGTCCGACCGGGTCACCATCTGGCACGCCTACCTCTACGTCATCCTGGCCGGCGTCTGCCACTCCATCGCCCAGCCCATGCGCCAGGCCCTGGTCGCCGCCACCGTGCCCCGCGACATGCTCGGCAACGCCCTCGCCGCCAACGTCCTCACCATCACCGGCACCCGCATCTTCGGCCCCTTCATCGGCGGCATCCTCATCTTCACCCTGGGCTTCTTCTGGAACTTCACCATCGAGGCCTGCCTCTATCTCGCCAACGTGCTGATGCTCTGGCCCATGCGCACCCCCTACTACCGCCCCGGCGACGCCCGCGCCCGCGGCTCCGCCATCGCCAACATGGTGGAGGGCATCCGCTACGTCTGGAGCGGCGAGCGCGCCATCTTCCAGATGATTCTACTGTCTGTCATCCCCAACATCATCCTCCATCCCACCTGGTTCCTGTTCCCCGTTTTCACCACCGACGTGCTCATGCGCGAGGCCGACGTGGGCGGCTACCTGCTGGCCGTAACCGGCGTCGGCGGATTCCTGGCCGCCCTGTTCATGGCATCCTTCGGCTTCGTTTTCGACAAGGGCAAGGTGGTGCTGGGCGCCGCCGTCGCCAGTTCCATCACCTGCCTGCTGTTCGCCTACTCCCACTGGATGGCGCTGGCCTTCATCGTCATCGCGGCCATGGCGTTCAGCCAGGCCGTGTTCCGTACCACCCGCGGCACGCTGATCCAGACCCTGGCCCCCGACCGCCTGCGCGGACGCCTCACCAGCCTGCAAAGCTTCGACCGGGGATTCCTCGTCGTCGCCAGCCTGGGCGTGGGCGCCCTCTCCGACGCCACGTCGCCCGTAACCGCCATCGCCATCATCGGCGTCCTCGGCCTCGTCCTCTCCATAATCTGCTCCGCCACCCTGACCCGCGTCCGCCGCCTCCCCTGATCGCCCCCAACCTACTCCACCCGCACCGTCAACCGGCCCACCTCCGTGTCCTCCAGCGCGTAGTCCCAGTCGGCGGCGTTGATGTCAGCGATCTTGTGGATCAACGTCACCGTCTCGCCGGCAACCCCTTCGTCAACCGTCACCGTGATCTTCTGCGGCATGTCCCAGTCAGGCCAGATCCGGCCGTGATAGCCACCGCTCAGGTACAGCCACGACGGCTCCACCTTCACCTTGTCGCGGTTGCTGGGCTCGATGCTGATGCCCACGGTCCCGTCGGGCCGCGTGTCCAGCACCACCCAGTAGGTCGTCGTCGTCCCGCCGTCCTCGGACACCACCAGCGGCTCGCTTACGATCAGCGTAACCCCGGCGTCGTCGTTGTCGTCCACCGTCAAGTCCAGGGACGCAACCCTCAACCCGTCGTACTCGTTCGCGCTGCGGGCGGCGATCACCGTGTGCGTGATGGTCGCCTTCTCGTCGTCCTTATCGGCATCAGCCGCCGCTAGGACCTCCACCCTCTGGG
>JAJDWF010000037.1 GCA_022825745.1 Dehalococcoidia bacterium
GGCGAGTACGAGCCGTCGGCCGGCCTGTAATCGAGCACTGAAATGACTCGCATCCGCCTCTGCGCCGTCGTTGGCCTGTTCTCCCTGCTGGTCGCCGTGGCGATGGCCTGCGGCGGAGTATCCGAGCCGGTTCCCACGGCAGCGCCGCGCACGGCTACGCCCGCCCCGACCATGCCTGCGGCGTGGGATGCTTCCGATGTGCTGCTGATCGGAACTTCGGCAGACTTTCCCCCGTCCAATTTCATCAACGAAAGAGGCGAAATCGACGGATTCGAGCGCGAACTGGGCGACGAACTCTGCCGGCGCATGGACGTGGAATGTTCCTGGGTACAGAACGACTGGGTCACCATCATACCCAACCTGCTCGCCGGAAACTACGACGCCATCGTGGCCGGAATGGCCGCCACGAAAGAGCGGGACCGGCAGATCGATTTTACCCAGCCTTACCTCCCTGATAGCCCGTCGGCATACGTCGCGCTGGCCGGAGCCGGCGACGACGCGATTAACGGGAAAGTGGCCGTGCAGGTCAACACCATCCAGCACACTTACCTTTCCGACTCCGGCATCACGACGATCATCTCCCTGCCGGCGGAAGACTCCGTGGCAGCCGTCCGAAGAGGGGATGCGGATGCGGTCTTTGCCGACAAAGCCTTTCTCCAAAGCTTCGTGAAGGACAGCGACGGGGAACTGGTCTTTGTTGGCCCCGAGGTTACTTTCGACTCCGACCATGTGGGCATCGGCGTACGCGAAGCGGACGGCGAGTTGAAAAGCCGGCTGAACGCGGCCATCCGCGCTATGAAAGAGGATGGCGCGCTCAACGATTTGATCAGGAAATGGTTCGGCGAGGATGCCGAAACCTTCTGACGCCTGCCGGATACCCGGAAGATGGCCTGTGATAAACTGCTGAGCAACCTACGATAGCAACAGGAACAACCCGGAGGAATTCCCGTGCCCGACCTGACGTTGACGGAAGAAGAAAAGATGCTGCAAAACCTGGTCCGTGATTTCGCGGAGCGGGAGGTTATGCCGCGTGCTGCGGAGTTGGACGAAAAGGCCGAGTTTTCCCATGAAAACTGGCGCGGAATGGCGCAGTTGGGCCTGGCTGGAATCGGCGTTGATCCGGCCTACGGCGGCAGCGGCGGGGGATTCCGGCAGTCATCCATCGTAATCGAGGAAATGGCCCGGGCCGACGTGGCGGCGAGCGTTACGCTGGCGGCGCACCTGGGCCTGGGGCTGGAAACCATCGCCCGGTTCGGCAACGAAGAGCAAAAGCAGCAGTATGTCCCGTCCCTGGCGTCCGGCAAAGGCATCGCAGCCTGGGCGCTCACCGAGCCGGGCAGCGGGTCCGACGCGGCGGCCATGCAGACCACCGCCACGCGGCGCAACGGTAGCTGGGTGCTCAACGGCTCCAAGCAGTTCATCACCAACGCCGAGGTCGCCGAGACGCTGGTGATCTTCGCCAACCAGGACCGCTCCGTCGGCTACCGGGGCGTGTGCGCGTTCATAGTGCCCGCCGGCACGCCGGGAATGCAGATCAACCCGCAGCACAACAAGATGGGGATTCGAGCCTCCAGCACCTGCGAAATCGTGTTCGACGACGCCGAGATTCCGGCGGAGAACCTCATCGGCGAAGAGGGCATGGGATTCCGCTACGCCATGGACATCCTGGACTCCAGCCGCATCTCCATCGCGGCGCAGTGCGTGGGCATCGGGCAGGCCGCGCTGGAAGAAGCGGTCCGGTACTCGCAACTGCGCGAGACCTTCGGGCGCAAGCTGGCGCAACACCAGGCCATCCAGTTCAAACTGGCCGACATTGCCACCGGCGTCCACGCGGCCCGCGTCGCCACCATGCACGCCGCTACTCTGCGCGACCAGGGCCTGCCGTTCATCAACGAGGCGTCCATGGCCAAGCTGCTGGCGTCCGAAAACTGCAACAAGGCGGCCTACGAGGCGATGCAGATTCACGGCGGCATCGGCGTGTTCAAGGAATCGCGAATCGAGCGCATCTTCCGCGACGCCCGAGTCACCACCATCTACGAAGGCACGTCGGAAGTGCAGCGCATGATCATCGCGCGGCAGGTGCTGGGTCAGTACCCGGTCTAGCGGTCGGCACGCTGCCCAAGGGGTTTTTCTGATGACCGAAGTCTGCGCCGTCAACTACGTTGACCACGTCGGAATCGCCGTCAACGACATCCAGGCGGCGCTGGATTTCTTTGCTGCCAACTTCGGGACTCCTGACGCCGAAGTGGTCGAAATGGATGACCAGGGCGTACGAGCCTGCCTGATTGAAGTCGGCCAAACCCGCGTGGAACTCCTGGAACCGTTGTCGGCGGAGAGCGCAGTGGGACGATTCATCGAGCGGCGCGGTGAGGGGCTGCATCACCTGGCTCTCAACGTTGACGACATCGCCGGCAAGCTGAAAATTCTGGCCGCCAACGGCTTGTCCCTGATTGACAGCGAACCCCGCCACGGGCTGTCGGGCACCATCGGGTTCGTGCATCCCCGTTCGGTATTCGGCGTACTCACCGAACTGGTAGAGAACTAGCGGCTCCCAACTCCCCCGGTCAACAAGATACGAGGCCGCGCCACCATGCCTGCCCACGTAGTCTATGGGGACAGTTTCCTCGTGGCCGGGGCGACCCGGCGTATTCTCCAGGATGCCGGTGCGTCGGATGTGATGGAATCTAACCATCACCGGTTCGTCGCCGCTCAAACCCAGCCGGCCGAGGCGCTGGCCGCCTGCAACTCCCTGCCCTTCCTCGATGCGATAAGGCTGGTTGAGATTGAGGGTGTGATGGCCACCGAGGAAAGCGCGGGCAGCCAGCGCGGCCGGGGAAGGTCCACTCGCCGGCAGACCGCGCCGCGCACGGGATGGATGCAACTCGCCGATGCAATCCCCCAGATGCCCGACACCACTCTGCTGGTCCTGGTAGACGGGGATGTAGCCGACAACAACCCGTTGTTGCGGGCCTTGGCCGAGCATTGCCAGGTCCACAAGCAAGCCGCGCCCACGGGCCAGGGCCTGAACCAGTGGGTCAAGCGCAGCGTTGAGGATAAAGGGGGATCCATAACGCCGCCGGCGATCCAGGCCATCACCGAGATGATCGGCAACGACCTGTGGACGCTGGACCGGGAGTTGGAAAAGTTGTCCCTGTACGCTACGGGCCGTGAAATCACCGAGCCCGATGTCCGCGCCCTGGTCCCATACGCCCAGGAGGCCAACATCTTCGCCGCGGTGGACGCGATCATGGACGGTAGGCCCGGCGACGCGCTGAGGCTGTTGGCCCAACTGATGCAGGAAGGACGCGAGCCGCTCTACATCATCGCCATGATCGAGCGCCAGTTGCGGTTAATCGCGCTGGCCCGGGACTTGACGGAGCGAGGCGTGGCGCAGCCGGAACTGGGCCGCCGGATGGGAGCCAACTCCGATTTCGTGGTGCGCAAGACCCTGGGGCAGGCGCGCCGGGTGTCTCTGCCTGAAATCTCGCTGAAGTACCAGCGCGTGCTGGAGAGCGACCTGGCAATCAAGCAGGGCCGACTCGACCCCGAGGTTTCGCTGGAATTGCTGGTAGCTGACCTGGCCGGCGCTTGAACCCGTTAGGTCGCCGTGAGTGTAGGGGCGAAGGGCGACCCCGGTCAGGAGTAGGTTACCGGGTTGTAGCAGGCGGCATAGTGGCTGGCTGACTGCTCGTGCAGGGTCGGAGTCGGCTCCACGCGGCACTGGTTGAGGGCTTTGGGACAGCGGGGCAGGAACGGGCACTCCTCGGACATGTTAATCAGGTCCGGCGGAGTCCCGCGCAACGCTTGCAGCCGTCGGCCGGCGGCATCCAGACGGGGCAGGGTTTGCAGCAGCGACCACGTGTAGGGATGTCGGGGTTGCTGGAATAGCGGCAGCAGTCCGGCGTACTCGACCAGGTGGCCGGCGTACATGACCCCGACCCGGCGCGCCATGTTCGCGACCACGCCCATGTCGTGGGTAATCAGCAGAATCGCCGATTTGGAATCCCGGCTCAACTCCTTGAGCCGCTCCAGTATCTCCGCTTGCAGGGTGACGTCCACGCTTGACGTTACTTCGTCGGCGATCAGCAGGCGAGGCCGCATCACCAGCGCCATGGCCAGCATCACCCGCTGGCACTGGCCGCCGCTCAGGGTGAACGGGTAGGCGGACATAATCCGGCGCGGGTCGGGCACGCCTAGCTCCCGCAGCATTTCCTGGCACACCCGCCCGGCGGCGCGCCGGTTGAGTTGCGAGTGGGTGATGATCACTTCGGTAAGCTGCGCGCCGATGGTCTGTACCGGGTTCAACGCGGATTGAGCATCCTGGAACACCATGGACATGGCCTTGCCGCGCAGGTCGCGCCGGTGGTCTTCGGGCGCCGAGACCAGGTCGATGCCGTCGAACAGGATTTTGCCGCCCTTGATCGCCCCGTTGTCGGGCAGGAGGCCCATCAGGGTGAGGGCCAGCGCGCTCTTGCCGGCCCCGCTCTCGCCCACGATGCAGAGTATCTCCTCCTCCTCCTGGGAAAAGGACACGCCGTTAATTGCGTGCACCGCACCGTTGGGTACGCGAAACTCGACGCGCAGGTCCTGGACTTCAAGCAGCGGGGGCATCTCACACAGTCGTAGCGGGGGATCCTGCGGCTGCGGCCGCCAGGCTAACCGCAGTTGTCCGTCCCGCCCGGATTTCGGCAATCAAGTCTTCCAGAGACGTAATGCGCCGTTCGAATCGGGTTGCGGCAGTTCCGATCTGCTGGATCCGGTGCGCGTCGCTGCCTCCGACCCCGGGCCGGCCGAGGACCTGATTCAGGTCATGGGCGAACCGGTTCTCGTTGAGTGATCCCCGCCCGTTGCATGATTCGACGGCGTCGAACAGGCGCAGTTGTGGGTCGGCGATGGCCCGCTCCAGCATCTCCGCGCGAACCGCCGGGTCTCTGGCGGGATCTTCCAGGTATCGGCGACGGTAGGGATGGGCCGCGATGAGGACCGCGCCCAGGCTGTCGGCTTCGGCCCGCAGAAAACTCGGCTTGTGCATCCCGAAGCGATAGCGACGAAGGCCAAAGACCAACACGTGGCCGGCGTCGGTGTTGATTTCGGCGCCGGGCAGCACGAGGATTCCGTGGCGTCTGGTCAGGTCGGCGGTGTCGTCCGATGACCAGAAGTCGTCGTGTTCGGTGATGCAAACACCGTCCAGTCCGGCTAATCTGGCCGCGTCAACCAGTTCGTCGGCGGACATGAAACTGTCGTCGGATTTCGGGTAGGTGTGATTATGCAGGTCGATCAGCACTGAGGCTCCGGGGGCGCAGAACGCCCTTGCATAATAACACCGGCGGCGTCGGAGCGCAGGTCGCGGCGATTACCCGATCACCAGTCCCTCGGCTTTGAGGTCTTCCATGATTTCATCGGCTACGGACTTGCGGATTTTGAACCGCCGTTCCAGCATGGCCGATGTCACGCGAGGGTTGCGCAGCGCGATGTCCCGGGCCTGGTCCAGGTAGTTGCCGTTGTAGGCCGGGTCGCCGCCGGAACTGGCTTCCCCGGCTTCGCCGCCAGGCTCTTCACCCTCTTCGTCAAGGTTGATGTGAGGCAGGGGCGGCCCCTGTTGATCGCGCCAGAACTGGATCAACCGGTCCATCTCTTCGTCGTACACCAGGGTGCCTTGGCCCCGGCGGGCCTTAGGGAAATCGTTGTTGAGCAGCAGCAGGTCGCCTTTGCCCATCAGCGCCTCCGCGCCGCCGGTGTCGAGAATGACCCGGGAATCCACCTGCGATGCCACGGCGAAAGCGACCCGGGCCGGCACGTTGGCCTTGAGCAGGCCGGTCACCACCTTCACGGACGGACGCTGCGTCGCCAGCACCATGTGGATGCCGGCGGCGCGCCCCAACTGCGCCAACCGCACCAGTTGCTGTTCAACCTCCAGGCCGCCGGTCATCATCAGGTCGGCCAGTTCGTCCACAATCAGCACCAGGAACGACATCGGCTCTTCCGACTTGGCGTTGTAGCCGGCGATGTTGCGGACGCCCAGGTCCTCCATCATCTTGTACCGGCGGCTCATCTCGTTGATCAGGCCGCGCAGGGCTGGCTGCACCTCATCGGGTTCGACGATGACGGGCATCACCAGGTGCGGAATGCCGTTGAACGGCGTCAGTTCCACCCGCTTGGGGTCCACCATGATCATGCGCAACTGGTCCGGAGGCCGGGTCATCAGCAATGACGCCACCAGGGAGTTGATGCACACGCTCTTGCCCGATCCGGTGGCGCCGGCGATCAGCAAGTGAGGCATCGCCGCCAGGTCAAGTACCAGCGAAGCGCCGCCGGCGTCTTCGCCGAGCGCGAACGCCAGGCCGCCCTTCTGCACGATTTTACCGAAGTCCGGGCCTTCCACTATCGAGCGCATCAACACCTTGCCGGGTGTAGGGTTGGGTACTTCCAGACCCACCAGGCCCTCGCCCGGTTCGGGTGTTTCAATGATGCGGATGTAAGGGCTTTTGAGCGCCAGCGCCAGGTCTTTCTGCTGCTTGGTGATGTCGCTGACCCGGACCCGGCTGGGGCGCGGTTTTGCGGCGCCCTCCCGCCCCGGCTGCTGCGGCACGTAACCAGGCACCAGCCCGAAACGGATTACCCGAGGGCCGGCCTTCACGTCTTCAACGTCCACATAGACGCGGTGCTCGGCCAGAGCTTCCTTGATCTCTTCCGACATTTCGGCGATGGCAGCGTGGTCCATCTGATGCGCTTCGGCCGGCGACAGCAGGTCCAGCGGCGGCAGTTCCCAGCCGCTCCCTGATGCTGTGGTAGGCAGCGTGGCCGGCGCAGCTTGGGGTTCGGCCGCTTCCGTTTTGGTCTTCTTGGGTTTGCCTCGTTTTGGTTGCTTTGTAGTCGGGCCGCTTTGCTTCCGGCTGCCGGCCATGTTGGCTGCTCCGCGAAACGCGGTGGCGGTCGCCGCGAACAGCCATACGCCGGCGATTCGCAGACCCACCGCGGCGGCGACCAGCGCCGTCCACACGCCGATGCCAGCGTATTTGAGCGCGGCCAGGTACCAATGCGCGCCGTTCGGAATCAGCAGCAGTCCGAGCAAGGCAAGGGCTGCGCAGAGTTCCAGGACGGCGACGCCGGCGCTCCCGCCGGTCAGCGCGTAGCCCCATTCGCCCGATACGCCGTAGGTGTAGAACGTGCCGGTGTCGCCACGAACGAACGCCGCGCCGCCAATGAGTACCCCGGCGACCAATGCCCCCGCCAGCCACCAGCGCCACCCCTTGAACAAGCCGGCCGGTCGGTGCAGCAGCGCGAGCAAAGTCCCCACGGTAAACACGCCCACCACGGCCCAGCCGAAGCCCAGCGTATCCGTCAGCCATTCCCGAACGTCGGGCATCAGCCACGCCGAAGCCGCCGCCACGACCGACGCCGTCAGCAGCACGCTCAACTCAATCAACCACCGGAGCCAGCCAAAACCGGGGCCTTCGGTCGCCGCGAACGTGGACATAATGCCCCTCCTGTCCCGAGGGCTTTTGACGGCTCCTCAAACGCATCCGCCGCTGTCGGTCAGCGGCGGTGCAAGCGTCGGGAGTGCGGGCGTAACTTGGCCGGCCGCCGTCAAGTATCGAGAATCACCGGGATAATCATAGGCCGTTTGTTGAGATTGCTGCGCAGGAACTGGCGAGCGACTTTGCGGATTTTTGCCTGTGCCGACTCGCGGTTGTTCTCCATCAAGAGGCCGGCGACTTCTATCTCCACTGCTTCGGCCAACCCGCGAAGTGCCTCCGGCAGGTCGTGCTGCTCCACGAATCCGCTGGCTGCGACCTGCACCGGCCCCAGGATATTCCCGTCACCGTCAAGCCCAGCGCACACCACCACCACCCCGTCCCTCGCCAGGGAACGCCGTTCCCGCAGGATGTCGCTGTCCGTGTCAATGACGGTCGGCCCGTCCAGGTAGATAGGCCCCGCCGGGATCGAGTCAACGACGCTCGCGCCTTCGCTGTTGATTTCCAGGATGTCGCCGTCTTCCAGCACAAAGATGCCATCGGGCGCGACGTCCAGGTCCCACGCCAGTTGCGCGTGGGCGCGCAGGTGCCGGTATTCGCCATGCACCGGCACGAAGTACCGGGGCCTGGTGATGTTGAGCATCAGCTTCAGTTCTTCCTGGCTGGCGTGCCCGTGGACGTGAACCGGCGCGATGCGGTCGTAGAGCACGTTGGCGCCCTGGCGCAGCAGGTTGTCGATGGTCTGGCTGACGGCGCGCTCGTTGCCCGGGATCGGCGTGGCGGAAATTATGACGGTATCGCCTTCCACCAGCTCAACGTCGCGGCTCTCCCCGTTGGCGATGCGCACCAGGGCCGACGTGGGTTCCCCCTGGCTGCCCGTTGTCATCAGCACCACGCGATTGGGCGGCCAGTTGTCGGCCTCGCGCACCGGTATGATGGTGCCGGGCCGCGCGTTCAGGTAGTCCATTTCCGTGGCCATGTTCACGTTGGCCACCATGCTGCGGCCGACGAAAGCGACTTTGCGCCCATGCTTTTCGGCGGCGGTGATCACCTGCTGGATGCGGCTGATCAGCGAGGCGAAAGTGGCGATGATGACCCGACCGGAGGCGTCTGCCATCGCCCGGTCCAGGGCGGACCCCATCACCTGCTCCGACGGAGTGTAACCGGGCAGTTCCGCGTAGGTGGAATCGGAGCAGAGCAGCAGCACTCCGTCTGCGCCCCGGCCGGCCAGCGCCGGCAGATCTATGGTGTGGCCGTCAACCGGGGTGTGGTCAATCTTGAAGTCGCCGGTGTGAATGATGGTTCCCAACGGCGTTTCCACGCAGATGCCCATGGCGTCGGGGATGCTGTGGCAGACCCGGAACCAGGTGGCGCGAAAGTTCTCGCCAAAATCCATCGGCTCTTCGGGTTCAATGGCGTGGACGGCCATGTCGCGGGTTCGCCGTCGCTCGCGCAGTTTCACCTGTATCAGCCCGTGGGCCAGCCGGGGCGCATAGACCGGCACTTCCAGGTCGGGCAGCACCCAGGGCAGGGCGCCGATGTGGTCTTCGTGCCCGTGGGTGATGAGGATGCCGCGCACCCGGTGCGACCGTGCCACCAGGTAAGACACGTCGGGGATAATGAGGTCAACTCCCGGCATATCTTCGGAGGGGAATTGGATGCCGCAGTCGATGACGATAATGTCCTCGCCGCACTCCAACGCCATCATGTTCTTGCCGATTTCGCCCAGGCCGCCCAGGGGCACCAGGCGCAAGGTCGCGCCGGCGGCATCATTTGTCGGGAAACTGCTGACCAATTCAACCTCCGTCAGAAGAGACGCTGCTGGCCGGGCGGCGGCTCATCCGCCGGTGGTTCCGCCGGTTCTTCCGGGCTTTCCGGCGGGTGGAGTTCCGCAGCGACGGCAGGCGTTTCGGTGGGGATCATATCCCACAGCGAGTGCGTCGGCGGCTCTGCCCGGTATTCCGCCGGCTTGTCGCGCACCG
>JAJDWF010000046.1 GCA_022825745.1 Dehalococcoidia bacterium
CGGCCTGTTCAACCGGCCGACCGACGTTGCCGTTTAAATCGAGGGAGCAATTTACGTTGCCTACTGGAAAAACGACCGGCTTCAGGCTTTCCACCCGGACGGATCCTTCGCCGGCATGACGCATGGTGAAGCCACCATTTCCCAGTGGGGCGTCGGCAAGCTGGACGCCAACCCCGAGATGTGGGAGGAGCGCAAGATTGCCCAGGGCCTGGATCGGGAAAAACTGTTCTGGGGTCCCATCGCCGTGGAGTGCGACGACCAGGGCCGCGTGTTTGTCGTGGAGACGGCGCGCTCTCGCATCCAGGTGTTCCAGAAGCAGACGCCACTCTTCTACGGCGTCAATGAGCGTGTCGCCGGCGGCGGCGGACGACTCTAGTCATCCTAGTCCGGCTGGCTGCGTAGGGGCGAATAACCATTCGCCCCTACTTTCTCAACCGGCAGGAACCGGAGCCGGCTGACCGCTTGTCGGCGATGATATACTGACTTCCCATAACTCTTTCATACCGGACCCAGGATTTTGACCACTCAGGAACATTTGGCAGCCCAACTCAGGCCGTTGGGAATCCGGCTGACCCCGCAGCGCCTGGCGATTGCAGAGGTGGTCGTCAACTCTGCGGATCACCCCACGGTCCGCGAGATTTTCGAGCGTGTCCGCGACTTCTTTCCCTACGTCACGCTGGCCACCGTATATTCCACCCTGGGCTTGCTGGAGCAGGCCGGCATAGTTCGCGAGTTGCCCTTCCAGAAGCTGTCTCGTTATGACGCCAACCTGTCACCCCATGCCAACCTGGTTTGCCTGGGCTGCGGCTCGGTAGTTGATGCCGACGTCGGACAGGAGCGCGTGGCTGAGCTGGAACAGTCGATCAGCCAGCACACGGCCTTTCGGGTGTCCTCCCAGCGCGTCGATTTCTACGGATACTGCGAAGGCTGCGCCAAGGACAGGTAAAGCAGCCCCGGCTTTTTCGATGGCACTTGGCCTACCTATCGCGACTGAGCCTGAATAACTTCCGTAACTTCCGGCAGGCGGAGATTGAGCTGCCGGCGGGAACGTCCGTATTTCACGGAGCCAATGCCCAGGGGAAGACCGCTCTGCTGGAGGCCACGTACACCCTTGCCGTAGGTCGAGCCTTCCGGGCGGAGCGGGAGCGGGAAGTGGTTAACTTTGAGGCGGCCAGGGCCGGTCAAGCCGCGTATATTACGGGCACGGCAGTGGACGGCGGACAGAACATCACGGTGGTAGTTGGTTACCAGCCTGCTGCCTCCGCCAATTCAAACGGGGGTTATGCAGAGGGCCCCCCGGCGGCGGCTTCGGTAGTCAAGCAGATCCGGGTTAATCGCCAACCGTCCACCGCGGCCGGACTGGTAGGCCGGATTGGGGCGACGCTTTTCGTGGTTGACGACCTGAACCTGGTCCTGGGATCTCCCTCCCACCGCCGGCGATACCTGGACGTCTTGATTTCTCAGGCCCACCGGGAGTATTTGGAGGCGTTGCAACGGTACCAAGCTGCGCTGCGCAACCGCAACGGGCTATTGCGAAGACAACGGCAGGACCATGTTGAACCGGACGAGATGGAGTATTGGGACGATCAGTTGGTGCAGGCTGGCAGCCGGATCATCCTGCGCCGGGCGGATGCCATTAAGCGATTGGCGGAGCTAGCGCAGGGCCATCACCGCGAACTGGCGGAACCGGACGATGTTCTGATGGTCGAGTACCGCCCGAACGTGCCGCCGGGGGGCACCATCGAGGACACCGAGGCGGACTTCCGTCGCCGGTTGCGCCAGCGGGCCGCGCGAGAGCAGGCCACTGCCGTAACCGCAGCCGGCCCACACCGCGACGACTTCGCCGTTTTCGTCAACGGGCTGGATGCCAATTCTTATGCGTCGCGGGGCGAGGCGCGCACTATCGCCCTCTCGCTGCGCTTGGCTGAAGCCGACTACCTGTCGGATGCGCGAAACGACTCTCCGATAATTCTGCTGGACGACGTGTTTTCGGAAATGGACGCGCAACGCAGGGAACGGGTCTTGCTCAAAACCACCGCCTATCGCCAGACGCTGATCACGACGACGGACGTGGATATGGTCCGGTCCACGCTGGGGGACGGCGTGACCTATTTCCAGGTTTGCGCCGGTGTGGTCACGCGTGTAGATTGAACGGCACCAATGTCAACGTCCTGCGACTTTGAAAGAGACCTGGCTGACGCCGCCGGGATTTTGGCCGGCGCCAGGTACGCCATTGCCCTGACCGGGGCGGGCCTTTCGGTGGAAAGCGGGATCCCGTCATTTCGCGGCCCCGACGGACTTTGGACGCGCTACGGCCAACCTTCCAACTTGTCGTACCGGGTGTTTTCGCGCGACCCGCAAGCGTGGTGGGAACTGCGCCTGCGTGACGAATCAACGCCGGGGAACCCGACTTACGACCTCAAGGATGCGGTTGATCGCGCTACTCCCAACCCAGGGCACACGGCCATGGCGGAGTTGGAGAAGTTGGTGATTCTGCGCACGGTGATTACGCAGAACGTTGACGGGCTGCATACCAGGGCCGGATCGGACTCGGTTCTTGAAATACACGGCAACCGCAACTATCTCCGCTGCGTGGGCTGCGGGTATCGGCGACCCCGCGACGGTTACTTGATAACGGACTTGCCGCCGCTGTGCAGCCAGTGCGGCGGCGTGATCAAACTGGATACGGTGATGTTCGGGGAGCCGATACCACGCGCGACGTTGGATGCCTGCATTGAGGAAGTGCAGAAGTGCGACGCCATGTTGCTGGTGGGCACGTCGGGCGCGGTCAACCCGGCCGCTCAATTCCCACTGATGGCCCGCGAGCGGGGAGCGCAAATCATAGAGGTTAACCCGGAGGGCACCCAACTGACTGCGGCGGCACACGTGGTGTTGACCGGGGCTGCCGGCGAAATTCTGCCGGCCATCGTACTCGCCACTCGCGGCCGTGTGGCGGGATCTGACTGACATGGGCGAGGTCATCCGAAATTGGTGGCAGGCGGTGGTCGCGTGGGCGACCAGCCCGGCGGTGAGCTGGGTTGACCTGATCATCAGCGGGGTCATAGCGGCGGCGGCCATTGTCATTGCGGTGCTGTTCAGCGTAGTGGTATTCCCGCGGCTGCTGCGGCTGTCGATAATGTCGGGCGCCAATTTCGACGTGAAGACGGTGGCCTCCGTAAGGCTGCCGCTGGCGGCTTTCATAATTTTGTCCGGCCTCTACCTGGCGCTGCTCGCCTTATCGCCGCCGCCCACGGTTCAGGTTGCGGTGAACAAAATCAGCGCCGTAGTTGCGGTGTCGATTGGGGCAGTGCTGATTCATGGGATGCTCTCGGCGGGCTTGCTCTGGCTGCAAGCCTATTTGCACCGCTCGGACTCCGACCCTCACCATCCCAGCAACTGGCTGTTTCCGATGGTGCGCCGCGCGGTATTGGCGTTTGTAGTCGCCGCCGCCGTCATGGTTTCGCTGGACATTCTCGGCATCAACATCACGCCGCTGGTGGCCGGCCTCGGCATCGCCGGGCTTGCGGTTGCGCTGGCGTTACAGCCCACGCTGGGGAACCTGTTCGCCGGCACCTATGTGGTCAGCGAGGGAGTGGTCAACGTCGGCGACTACATCGAAATGTCGGACGGGACCGCCGGCTACGTGGTGGACGTTAGTTGGCGCAGCACGCGCATCCGCACGATTACCGACAACCTGGTAGTAGTTCCCAACTCCCTTTTCGCGGAGACGGTCATCACCAATTTCAACAAGCCGGGAGAACCGCTGAACATAGTCGTACCCTGCGGCGTGTCTTACCAAAGCGACCTGGCGCAGGTCGAAGAGATCAGCCTGGAAGTGATGAACTCGATACAGCAGGAACATCCCGATGCGGCGCCTGAGTTCGAGCCGCGATTTCGCTACCAGGAGTTTGGGGACAGCAACGTCAACTTCGTGATGGTGGTGCGGGCGCAGAACCGGATTGCCGGCTTTGTAGTCCGGAACGAGCTCATAAAACGGATCCATTCGCGCTTTGCCGCCGAAGGAATCACAATCAACTATCCGGTGCGCAAGCTGGAATTCCCGGAGGGTGCGGCGCTCCAGGGGAACGTACAGTTGCCGCTGGAAGCGGAGACCGAAAGCATATGAGTGAGATAATTCAAACCTGGTGGCAGGCCCTTTCCCACTGGGCGGCCGGGACTACCGTTACCTGGGTGGACCTGATGGTCAGCGCCATCATACTGGCGGTGGTGGCGGCGCTGGCTTTTGTGTTCAGCCGGCTGCTTTCCCGGCTGCTGCTGCGGGCCGCCCGCTTCTCGGCCGGTGACCTTGACGACACGATAATCTCGGCGCTGCGCGGTCCGGTTACGGTGCTGATCATCCTGGCCGGCGCGTACCTGGCGATTACCGTTCCGTTGACCCTCTCCAACGCGGTCCAGGATGCGGTCAACAGGGTGGCAGCGCTGGCCGCCATTTTCACGGGGGCCTACCTGATCAACTCCGTCGCGTCCGCGGTTTTGCTGTGGCTGGAAGAGCACCTGGAGAACAACGACGTATCGAGCGCCGGCGGCTGGGCGCTGCCCCTGGCGCGTCGGGGAATGCTCATCGTCGTGGTCGCGATGGCGGCCATGATTTCCCTGGACGTCCTGGGAATCAACATCAGTCCGCTGATCGCGGGACTGGGGCTCGGCGGCCTGGCGGTCGCCCTGGCGCTGCAACCCACGCTGTCCAACCTGTTCGCCGGCACCTACGTCATCACCGAGGGGGTGGTCAGCGAAGGCGACTACGTGGAGATGGAGAACGGCGTTACCGGGTATGTGGTGGACGTCAACTGGCGCAGCACGCGGCTGCGGACGTGGGGGAACAACCTGGTGGTCATACCCAACTCGCGTTTCGCCGAGACCATCATCACCAACTACAGCAAGCCCAACGAGCACGTGAACGTGTACCTGACCTGCGGGGTGGCCTACGAGAGCGACCTGCGACAGGTGGAGGCCGTGAGCATGGAGGTGATGAGGCAGGTGGAGCGGGATCATCCTGGCGTCGTGAAGGACTACGGGGTGTATTTTGGATACGACACGTTCGGCGAGAGCAACGTTGACTTCTGGCTGTTCATGCAGTCGAGCAGTCGGCTGGACAGTTTTGAGGTCCGGACGGAGCTCATCAAACAGCTGCACGCCCGTCTTGCCGAAGAAGGCATAACCATCAACTACCCGGTGCGCACGCTGCACTTGCCGGACGGCTGGACGCCCGACGGTCAGATGCCCGGAGGCGAACAGGCCCCACGCCGCCCTACCCGGCCTCGTCCCGAACCAGAGCCACAGGTGCACTTGCCGGCCGACGCGCCCGGCGGAGCCGGAGCAGGCGACGGGCCGGACATCTGAGCAGACACAAAGTATGGGGGGCCACGGTCAATGGCCCCTGTGCGTTTCAGTGGGCGCGTTCGGAAAGGTTACCGGGAGAGGCCGTAGGCCATCGCTTTCAGGCTGGGGTCGTCGGTGGCGTTGAGGCGCTGGGTGATGCTGTCGATGAGGGTGCCCACCGCAGTTTCGCCCCAGAACCAGCGATGTATGTCGGTCTCGTTGTCGTTGGGTCGCTGGGCCATGCGGGCTTCGTAGCAGAACGCTTTGAGATCGTCGGCGCAGTAGCGGACGAACTGGGGCACCGAAACGTCGGCGGGCCGTTCGTTCATGTCCGCGTCGTCGCTCTCGGCGTAGGCTTCTAGGAACCGGATGATTCCCCGGAACCGGCGCTGCGGGATGCCGGTGATGCCGACGGCGGTGTGACCGCGCTGTTCCTGCCAGCGTTCGTAGTAGCCGCGCAGGGCCGTGATTTCGCCGGCGGCGTCCAGCGTCCGGTCGGCGTCGCCATTGGTTGAGGCAGCGACTTCGGACGCCTGGGGCATTCCGATGGGGCCGGCGTCATCGGGGTAATCGGCCAGCACCGGGCCCTGGGGCGCGTCCAACGTGCTGAGAGCGGTGGAGATGACTTGATGCTGAAATTCGGGGTCATCGGGCTTGCCCAGCGCGTAGCCGAAGTAGAACGGAACCCACAGGGCGCGCGGCGGGCGGACTCGCTCGGCGTGTTCGCGCACCAGGGCGATGGCTACGGTGGTCAATCCGGCGGCCTCGAAAACCCGGGCCAGCACGCTCACGGCGTGCGTGCAGAGCGGTCAAGTAGGGGTCAGGAAAACTAGGTCAACTCCGTCGTCTTTCAGGCGTTGGGCCACTTCCGGGCCGGTCTGCTCAGCCACGACGGTGCAGTCGCGCAGGGCGCCCATGAATGAGTAGTTGTTGGGCCCCAGGCTGCCGACGACGCCCCGCTGGACCAACTCGCGCAT
>JAJDWF010000126.1 GCA_022825745.1 Dehalococcoidia bacterium
GGCACCATCGCCGAGTGCATGAGCGGCTACATCGGCATGACCGGATTCCCCGACACTCCGCCCAATCTACCCCCGGTACCGCTGGCCGACGAGATCGCCGGCGTCTTCGGCGCCATGGCCGGCATGATGGCAATCTACCGCCGCGATGCCGACCGCCGCGACGGACAACCCGGCGCCGGCCAGGTCGTTGACCTCTCCCTGTTCGAGCCGCTGTTCCGCCTCTGCATCCCCCACCTGACCATCTACGACCGACTCGGGGAAATCCGCGAACGCATCGGCAACGACTTTCCCGACGCCGCGCCCCGCAGCCTCTACCGCACCGCCGACGACCGTTGGCTCGGCCTGTCCGCCACCTCCCAGAACACCTGGGAGGGCCTGGCCCGCGCTATGGGATTCGACGCGCTGCTCGACGACCCCCGTTTCGCCAACAACGCCGCCCGCCTCGACAACAAAGACGCGCTCAACGATGAACTCCAGTCCTGGCTCGGCAGCCGTCCCACCGACGACATCATGGACGAGCTGATCCCCGCCGGTGGCGTCGTCGGCCCCGTGTACAACAGCGCCGACATCATGGCCGACCCCCACTACCAGCAACGCGACGACATCGTCGAAATCGACGACCCCGAACTCGGCCACACCAAGATGCTCGGCCTCGTCCCCAAGTTCAGCGACACCCCCGGCGAACTCCGCCATATGGGACCAACCGTAGGCGAACACAACGCCGCCATCTACGCAGACTGGCTCGGCCTCACCGACGACGATCTCGCCAACCTGTCCGCCGCTGGTATCATCTAGCCATGCCATCCCGTACCCTGTTAGTAGCCACCCGCAACCCCGGCAAGATGCGTGAGTACCGCCAACTCCTCGCCGACTACCCCGGCCGCCTCATCAGCCTTGATGATGCCGACGTACCCGACGAGGTGGAAGAAACCGGCGACACCTTCCACGCCAACGCCATCCTCAAAGCCGCCACCTACGCCAAACTGTCCGGCTGCCTCACCGTCTCCGACGACTCCGGCCTCGAAGTCCACGCCCTCGGCGGCGCTCCCGGCGTCTATTCCGCCCGCTACGGCGGCGACGCCTGCCAAACCGACGCCGACCGCGTAACCCTCCTCCTCCAAAATTTGGCCCACATCCCTTGGGAGCAACGCATCGCCCGCTTCCGCTGCTTCACCGCCATCGCCGACCCAAGGGCCGGCGGCGAACCCCACGTCGCCACCGTCGTAGGCTCCGTCGCTGGGATGGTACAATACGAACCGGCGGGTGAGCACGGCTTCGGATACGATCCCGTCTTCTATCTCCCATCCTATCGTGCAACCATGGCCGAATTGCCGCTGGCGGCCAAAAATCGCGTCAGCCATCGCGCCGACGCCGCCCGCAAAGCCCGTAACATCCTCAACAGCCTATGATTACCGACCTCTTCGGCAGACCCCTCCGCGACCTACGCATCTCGGTCACCGACCGCTGCAACTTCCGTTGCCCCTACTGCATGCCCGCCGAAATCTTCGGCGAGGCTTACCAGTTCCTGCCCAAAGACGAAATCCTCACCTTCGAGGAAATCGCCCGCCTGTCCCGCCTGTTCGTCCAACTCGGCGTCAACAAGCTGCGCATCACCGGCGGCGAACCCCTGCTCCGCGTTGACCTGCCCAACCTCATCGGGCAGTTGTCCGCCATCCCCGGCGCCGACGACATCACCCTCACCACCAACGGCTACCTGCTCGCCCAGCAGGCCCGGCAACTCGGCGACGCCGGACTCCACCGCATCACCGTCAGCCTCGACTCCCTCGACGATGAAGTGTTCAAGCAGATGAACGGCCGCGGTTTCGGCGCCCGCCGCGTCCTCGACGGCATCAAGCGCGCCGCAGACGCCGGACTCGCCCCCGTCAAGATCAACGCCGTCGTCCAGAAAGGCGTCAACGACCACACCATCGTTGACCTCGCCCGCCATTTCAAGGGCACCGGCCACATCGTCCGGTTCATCGAGTACATGGACGTGGGCAACCGCAACGGCTGGAAACTCGACGAGGTGGTGCCCGCCGCCGAAATCATCGCCCGCATCGACGCCGAGCTACCCCTGGAGTCGGCCGACGCCAACTACGTCGGCGAAGTCGCCAAGCGCTGGCGCTACCGCGACGGCGCAGGCGAGATCGGCGTCATCGCGTCCGTCACCCAGCCCTTCTGCGCCGACTGCACCCGCGCCCGCCTCTCCACCGACGGCCGCCTCTACACCTGCCTCTTCGCCACCGACGGCGTCGATCTCCGCGGCCCCATGCGCGACGGCGCAACCGACTCCGAACTCACCGAAATCATCACCGGCATCTGGAACGTCCGCCGCGACCGCTACTCCGAAATCCGCGCCGAATTCACCGCCGATGAAAACGCCGGCGATCAGCGCCTCAAGGTCGAAATGTACCAGATCGGAGGCTAACCTTGACCGCCGCTAAACCCGCCGACCGCCTCACCCACCTCGCCGAAGACGGCAGCGCCCGCATGGTCGATGTCGGCTGGAAACCCGTCACCGACCGCATGGCCCAGGCCACTGGCCACGTCGTCATGCAGCCTGAAACCCTCGCCCTCATCCGCGACGGCCTGATGAAAAAAGGCGACGTTCTCACCATCGCCCAACTGGCCGGCATCATGGGAGCCAAGCGCACCTCCGAACTCATCCCGCTCTGCCACCCTCTCCCGCTCAACAAGGTGGATGTGGAACTCGACCTCGACGAAACAGCCAGCGCCGTCAACATCACCGCCACCGCCACCACGTCCGGCAAAACCGGCGTCGAGATGGAAGCCCTCACCGCCGTCAGCGTCGCCGCCCTCACCATCTACGACATGTGCAAGGCCGTTGACCGCGCCGTGCAAATCGACGGCGTCCGCCTCCTCCGCAAAACCGGCGGCCAATCCGGCGACGTCGATCTCACCGGCTCCTAGATCCCCCGCCGTCGCGCCTCCTCCGAAAGTGCCCGTACCGCCGCCACCAGGTAGATCAGGTACTCCTCGGCCGACAAGTCGTCCAGCGGCTTGAACTCCTCCACCTGGTCAACCTCCAGCACGCCCACCACTCCCGGAATCGCGGTAACGTCCAACTCCGCGATCATCCCGTCCGGCGTAACCACCACGCACCCCCGGTCGGTTTTCGGATTCAACGCCGGCTCCAGCTCAACCGCTTGGATGGTAGTCATCCCCATAAACGCCGGAAAGGGCGTCAACCGCCCGCACAAATCCGCCACCATCGCCTCCAGCCGTCCGCACGTTTCGGCCAGCGTATCATCCAATCCGGCTTTCCCAGTCGTTCCCATCCTGCTAATCCCAAAGTCCCGCAAGTCCTGATTCAGATAATGCCCATTCCGATAATCAATCCCGCCGCAATTGACAATCCGCCGAACCCCGCCTTACCATATTCCGACGCGCGGCAACAGCGACGACTGGTCGGGGCCGCGCGGGTTGGCGACGTAGCTCAGTGGCAGAGCGGGCGCTTCATAAGCGCTAGGTCGTTGGTTCGAATCCATCCGTCGCCACCATCCGACAACCGTCATTCCCGCGAAAGCGGGAATCTAGCAACCCGAAAGCACACGGGCGGGTACGAAACCCGCCCTTTTCGCTTTCCTTGTCGCCGGCCTCTACCGCTCCGGTTCTTCAAACCCCTCGCCCAACTCGCTCAGGAACTGCTCAATCTCCGGCGAGAGCGCCACCGCTTCTCCAGTATCCTCGCCGCTTTCCTCCGCAGTCGCGCTCCCTTCGGCCTCGTTGGAGTCGTAGTAGTCCTCCATCTGCTTGATCAGGCCTTGCAGGTCCGAGTTGCGCTCCACCGCCGCGTTCAATTCCCGGTACTGCCGCTGCCCCCTCCGCACCGGCGCCAAATCCGACGGAATCTCCGGATATACCGACGACAGCGCCTCTATCATCCGCGCCGTGCCGTTGAAGTCCTCGTCCAGCTGTACGTATTGCGGCAGGTGTACCATGAAGTTGATCGACTCAATCCCCAACCGGTCAATCCCGTCGGACACCAGGTTCATGATCGTCGTCGGCCCCTGGTACGTGCTGCGCCGCAACTTCAGGTTGGACACCGGCCGGATCTGCTCCACGCCCCCCAGCGAACCCGTCACCAGCAACGGCCGCGTGTGCGGCACCGTGTCGTACATCGCGCCCAGCCGGCAATAGCGCTTCACGCCGAACTTCTCCACCACTTCCAGGATGGAGTCCGTGTACGTCTCGCTGTTCGCGTGCGGCTCCCGCAGGTGCAGGAACAGGTAATCGCGCCCGGTCTCCGTCGTGGCGTATCGGATGATGCTGTTGGGAATCCGCACCCGCCGCTCGTTGTCCACCAGCCGCATGCTCGGCCTGTACCGGGTGAAATCAAAAAACTCGCCCGGCCGTTTCAACCGTCCCAACTCCTTGGACCCCAGGTAGCGTTCCAGCCGTTGCAGCGTCAGCGTTCCCACGCTGCCCACGTCCACCCACGGCCGGATCATGGCAAAAACGTGGGGGTCGTTCAGCTCCGGCAACGGTTCTTGTATCTCAAATGCGCCGATCATCATAATACCGCTATCTTGCCAGACCCGGCCCCGCAATTCAAGACACAACCGGCAAAACCCTTGCGCCCGTGAACCCAACCCACTACCTCAACTCCATACCCAAAACGTCGCCGCCGGCAACACTATGGTATCCTTTACCCGCTTGATTTCCCTGATTGACCCGAGGTGATTCCCCAAATGGTTTCCCACAGTGAGCGGATGGTCTCCGTCCGCAATGGCATGTTCAACGTCCAGGTCGCCGAGGGCGGTTCCGGCGACCCGCTGGTCTATCTCCACGGCGCCGGAGGATACGTCGGTTGGCCCGATTTCCTGGACCGGCTCGCCCAGGACTACCACGTTTACGCCCCCGCCCACCCGGGAGTCGCCAATTCCACCGGACTGAACAACCTCGATGACCTCTGGGACCTCGTCCAGTTCTTCGAGGAGTTTCTCGACGCCCTGGGCATCCGGCAATGCCACCTCGTCGGTCATTCGTATGGCGGCTTCTGCGCCGCCGAGTTGGCCGCCCACCGTCCCGACCGCATCGGCCGCCTGGTGCTCGTCAATTCCCTCGGCCTTTGGCTGGAAGACAAGCCCGTCGCCGACTTCTTCATCCTCACCCCCGACGAACGCCGCCAGATGCTCTGGCACGACCCGGAAAGCGAACTGGCCCACGCCTACGTCGCTCAACCCACCGAGCCGGAAGCCCGGCTGGAATACACCCTGGACCGCATCCAGACCCTGCAATCCGTCGCCAAGTTCACCTGGCCCATCCCCGAGCGCGGCCTCACCAAGCGCGCCCACCGCATCACCATGCCAACGCTGGTGGTGTGGGGCGATTCCGACCAGGTAATCCCGCCCGAATACGGCGCCGCCTTCCGCGACCTGCTGCCCAACGCCACCCTCACCGTAATCCCCGACTGCGGCCACATCCCCCAACTCGAACGCCCCGACGCCTTCTTCGACAGCGTCCTCGGCTTCCTCCACGACTAGCCCAACAGGAGACCCGAAATGCCCGTAGATTCCACCTTGCAGGAGGCCATCAACCGGCACATCAACGCCGAGCTTTACTCCTCCTACCTCTACCTATCCATGTCCACCTACTGCGACTCCATCGACCTCCCTGGCTTCGCCCACTGGATGCGCATCCAGAGCCAGGAGGAGTACACCCACGCCATGAAATTCGTGGACTATCTCCAGGACCGCGACAGCCGCGTAACCCTGCTCCCCATCGAACAGCCGCCCGTCGAATACGACTCCGTCGAGGATGTGATGCGGCAGACCCTCGCCCACGAGCAGCACGTGTCCGTCCTCATCAATGACCTCTACGGCGTGGCCGTCAAGGCCAGCGACTATGCCTCACAGATCATGCTCCAATGGTTCATCACCGAGCAGGTCGAAGAGTAAAAAACCGCCCGCGACGTCATCGCGGCCCTGGATATGGTCAAGGGCCGCAGCGACGCTCTCCTCTTGCTCGACCGCGAGATGGGCGCCCGTCCCGCCGCCTCCCCCATCGCCACCGAAGTCACCGCCTGAGGAGGCCCGCATCGTGACGCTGAACGAATTCATCACCGACGCCCTCGACAAGGAAACCGGTTTCCTCACCGATGCCCTCGACGGCCTCACCCCCGACGAGCTCGCCTGGCAGCCGGCCCCCGATGCCAACTCCATCAACTGGATTCTCTGGCACATGGTCCGCGTGGAGGACATGTGGATTCAGTTCTTCGCCCAGTTCCAGACCGAGCTTTGGGAAACTGAGGGCTGGCACGAAAAGTTTGGCCTGCCCACCCGCGACAACGGATTCGGCCACACCGCCGAACAGGTCAACAACTTCCCTCGCATCGACCTTGACCAGTTCCTACAGTACCGCGCCGCCGTCCGCGCCAGCACCCTGGCCTACCTCAACACCCTCAGCCCCGAGGACATGGCAACCGTCCCCCGCGAACGCCGTCCCGAAATGTCCCTGGGCGCCATGTTCCGCCAGATCATCGGCGAAATGTACCAGCACGTCGGCCACATCGCCTACCTCCGCGGCCTCCAGGGCAAGTGAATCTGCCAGCTACCGCAGCCTCCGTAACCCCTCTTCCAACGCCACCCACGGCAGCAGCGCGCACTTGATCCGCACCGGATACTGCCGCACCACCTCCAGCGCGCTCAACTCCCCCAGTTCCTCCAACGCCACCGGCGGCAGCGGTTTCCCCTGCATCAGGTCCCGGAACAACTGCGACAGGTCGCTCGCCTCATCCACCGTCCGACCGTGCACGCCGTCGGCCAGCAGCGACGCCGAAGCTTGTATGATGCTGCAACCCTCCGCCACCGCGCTCACCCCCGCAATCACCGCGTCCTTGCTCGTCGCCTCCGCCAGTTGCAGTTGCAGATTCGCCCGGTCACCGCAAAAGGGGTTGAATTCCTCCGCCTCCGCGTCCGGTCGCTCCAGCCGCCGCCGGTGCCGGGGACTCCGGTAGTGCTCCATGATAACGTCGCCGTACAAGGCGTCCGGGTTGTCAGGGAGTTGGGCCATAGCCAGCCGTTGGCTCACTCGGTGGTAGCGACGTTCTCGCCATCCATCGCCGCTTTCAGCGTATGCCACGCCAATATGGCGCACTTGATGCGCGTCGGGTACGCAATCACGCCGGCCAGCATCTCAAGGTCGCCCAGCAGGTCGATGTCCAGCTCGGCGTCCGGCTCCGTCAGCATCTTGTGAAACTCGTCAAACATCGCCATCGTTTCGTCCGACGTCGCTCCCTTCACCGCCTGGGTCAGCAGTGACGCCGACGCCCTGCTGATGGCGCTCCCGTGCCCCTGGAACCCCACGTCGTGCACCTTGTCGTCGCCTACTTTCAGTTGCAGCGAAATCTGGTCTCCGCACAGCGGGTTGAACCCGTCGGCCTGGTGCGTGGGGTCGTCCAGCGTCTTGAAATTCCGCGGCCTCCGGTTGTGCTCCAGCAAAATTTCCTGGTACAGGTCGCTCAGGTCCGAAGCCATTAGCCGAACACCTCAATTACGCGGTCAATCGCCTTGACCAGCGCGTCAATGTCATCGGTCGTATTATAAAACGCCAGCGATGCCCGCACCGTGGCCGGAATCCCGTAGCGCGCCATCACCGGCTGCGCGCAGTGGTGCCCGGTGCGCACCGCGATTCCCTCGGAATCTAGAATCGTCCCGATGTCGTGAGGATGCGCCGCCTCCATGTAGAACGACAGCACGCCGCCCTTCTCTTCGGCCGTGCCAATCATCCGCACTCCCTCGATTCCGTCCAGCCTTTCCGTCCCGTAGCGCAGTAGCGCCTGCTCGTAAGCGGCGATTCGCTCCATCCCGATGGACTCCAGGTACTCAACCGCCGCTCCCAGGCCGATGGCCCCGGCGATGTCCGGCGTCCCCGCCTCGAACTTGTGCGGCAGCGTGTTGTAGATCGTTTCCTCAAACGTAACCGACCGGATCATCTCGCCGCCCGACTGGTAAGGCGGCATATCGTCCAGCAGTTCCGCTCTGCCCCACAACGCTCCGATACCCGTGGGCCCGTACATTTTGTGCCCCGAAAACGTCAGGAAATCGGCCCCCAGCGCCTGCACGTCAACCGGCATGTGCGGAATGGATTGCGCTGCGTCCACCATCACCGGAATCCCGTGCGCGTGCGCCAGTTCAACCATCTCCGGTATTGGGTTGACCGTGCCCAGCGCATTGGATTGATGCACCACCGACACCATGCGCGTTCGGTCGTTGAGCATGGCCTCGTACTCGTCCATCAGCAGTTCGCCGTCGTCGTTGAACGGAACCACCCGCAGGCGGATGCCGATTTCCTTCCCCAGAATCTGCCACGGCACGATGTTGGAGTGATGCTCCATGCCGGTGATGATCACCTCATCGCCGGCTTTGAAGTACTTGCGCCCATAGCTGCTGGCCACCAGGTTCAGCCCTTCGGTGGTGCCCCGCACGTAGATGACCTCGTTGGCGTCCGGCGCGTTAATGAATCGTCGCACCGCTTCCCGACCCGCCTCGTAATCGTCAGTGGCGCGCTGGCTCAGCGTGTGCACCCCTCGGTGTACGTTGGCGTTGTTATGCAGGTAATAGTTGCTGATGGCGTCAATCACCGACTGGGGTTTCTGGGTAGTCGCCGCGTTGTCCAGATACACCAGCGGCTTGCCGTTCACCTCCTGGTGCAGAATCGGAAAGTCCTGCCGGATGCGGTGCGGGTCAATGACATCCAGCCCATGGGCCTGACCCGAGCCGTCCCGGCCCGGTGCGCCGGGCGTATTGATCGCGGTGGTCACTGGCGGCCTCCAAAGGACAGCGAAAGATTTGCGTCGGGAATCGCGCTCTGGAACTGCTCGTCCAGGTATTCCCGCAGCGGCTCCAACGCCACCGTGTCGATAATCTCGCTGGCAAAGGCGTGAATCAGGATGCGGCTGGCCGTGGACAGGTCCAGCCCTCGACTCCGCATGTAGAAAACGGTATCGGCGTCAATGTGGCCGGCTGTCGCCCCGTGCCCGCACTTCACGTCGTCGGCGTAGATGAGCAGGCTCGGCTTGCTGTCCACCTCGGCATACTCCGACAGCAGCAGGTTCTTGTCGGTCTGCTGGGCGTCGGTTTTCTGCGCGTCCTTACGCACGGTTACGTTGCCGCCGAACACGGCCCGCGAGCGCCCGTCCAAGATGCCCTTGTAGAACATCCGGCTGGTGCCGTAGGGCTCGGCGTGGTCAATGTTGATGTAGTTGTCGATGTGCTGGCTGCCTTTGGTCAGGTACAGCCCGTTCAGGGTACACTCGGCCCCGGTTCCGGCCAGCTTCACCCCGAAGTCGTTGCGCCCCAGCGCCGCGCCCCGGGCGATGGACACCGACGAAAATGCCGAGTCCTTATGCTGCAAAACCCGGCTGACCCCCACGTGGTAGGCGTCCATGCCTTCCGTCAGCAGGCGGTAGTGCTCTACGCTGGCCCCCTCGCCAACCTTCACCTCGGTGACGGCATTGGTCAAGTAGCGGACGTCGTCGGGGCCGACAAAGGTTTCAATCACCGTTGCGCGGGAATTCGCCGCCGCGTCAATCAGCGTGCGCGGATACGTGACACGCGGCTGCTCGCGCCCGGTGGTGAGATACACAACGTTCACCACGCCGGCGTCTGCCCCCGCCGGTATCGAAATAACCGCGCCGTCCCGCATGAAGGCGGTGTTCAGGGCGGTAAACCCGTCGTCCTCCGGCGCGGCCAGGCTGCCCAGTACAGCACCGCCGGCGTCCAGGGCGTCCGGCAGCGGAGCGATAGTCAGCCCGCCCGATTGGGCAGCAGCTATACCATCCGACAGAGCCGGCGCAAACACGCCGTCCACCATCACCAGCGTGCGCCAGTCGTCCCGCCAGGGAGCGGCGGCCCGCAAGTCGGCCAGCGTCAAGCCAACGTCCGCAGCGCGCAAATCATGCCCGAAAGCAAAAACTTCCCGCGCGATGGGAGCGGCATTGGTGTACTTCCAGGGTTCGTTCCCCCGGCGCGCCGTAGGCAGCCCCAGGTTCTGAAAGGCGTCCCAACCCCGCGTCCGCAAACGGCGCAGCGTGGGCAACTCCTCATCAGCTTGCGCCGCATAGGCGGCGGCATAGTGCGGGTAGGTGTCAATAGTCTGTGTCATAGTCCAGTGAAATTGAAGCGAGTTTCAGGGAGTGCATATCGCGCAGTCGCGAACGTCCATCCGTTGGGTGTTTTTGGCTGCGTAGCGAGCCTCTTGAGTATTATCTAAGGGACCGTGCCATTCGCCATTACGGGTTTTCCCGGTTCAGTGGATTCCCGCGCCGCGGTTGCAAAACGAGCAGGACGCTCGATGCACTATCGCTTTGTCATTAGGGTAATTTTCGTACACCCAGTAGCGCATTGAGCCTACTCTGTGCTGGCTCCCGCTTCCTCCCGCACCCAGTCGTATCCCTGCGCCTCCAATTGCTCCGCCAATTCTGGCCCTCCGCTCCGCACGATTCGCCCGTCCACCAGCACGTGTACCTGGTCCGGCGTGATGTAGTTCAAGATGCGCTGGTAGTGAGTCACCACCACGGCCGCGTTGTCCGGCCGGCGCAGGCGGTTCACCCCGTCGGCCACTATCCGCAGCGCGTCGATGTCCAACCCTGAGTCGGTCTCGTCCAACAGGGACAGCGTCGGCTCCAGCAGCGCCATCTGCAAAACTTCGTTCCGTTTCTTTTCGCCGCCGGAGAATCCTTCATTCACCGAGCGCCGCACCAACTCTGGGTCAATCTCGACTTCGGCCACTTTGCTGCGAAGAAGACGGTCGAACTCGCGCGCGCCCATTTCCTCCTCGCCCAGGTGGATGCGCTTGGCGTCCACCGCTGCCTTGAGAAACTGCCACGCCCGTACTCCGGGCAACTCCACCGGGTATTGGAACGCCAGGAACACCCCTTCCCGCGCCCGGTCCTCCGGCTCCATCTCCAGCAGGTCCATCCCCCTGTAAACGGCCTTCCCATCGGTTACCGTGTACTCCGGCCGGCCCGCCAGCGTGTTGGCCAGCGTGCTCTTGCCAGAGCCGTTCGGCCCCATGATGGCGTGAATCTCGCCGGGATGCACCGTCAGGTTTACCCCACGCAGGATTTCCTGCTCGTCAATGGATACGTGGAGGTCGCGCACCTCCAGGATGGGATCGGTTGTGGTGGTCGTCATTGTGTTCTGGACATCCTTGAGTCAGGTGAGGGACTGTATTCCCGCTTCCGCGAGAATGACGAAAATCAGGTGGGCGAGCGGAACGGGAGCCTGGATTAGCCGACCGTTCCTTCCAGGCTGACCTTGAGCAACTGCGACGCTTCCATCGCAAATTCAAACGGCAGTTCCTGGAAAATGCCCCGGCAGAAGCCGTTGATGATCATGAAGTGCGCGTCCTCAACGCCGACGCCCCGCTGTTGCAGGTTAAAGAGCTGGTCATCAGACACCTTGGACGTGGTGGCTTCGTGCTCCATCTGCGCCGTCGGGTTCTTAACCTCGATATACGGCACGGTGTGCGCGCCGCACTGGTCGCCCACTAGCAGGGAATCGCACTGCGTGAAGTTCTTGGCCCCGTTTGCCGAAGGGTTGATCTTGACCAGCCCCCGGTAGGTCTGCTGTCCCTGGCCCGCGGATATGCCCTTGGCCACGATGGTGCTGCGGGTGTTCTTCCCCACGTGGATCATCTTGGTGCCGGTATCCGCCTGCTGCCAGTTGTTCACCAGCGCCACCGAGTAGAATTCGCCCACCGAGTTGTCGCCCTGCAAAATCACGCTGGGGTACTTCCACGTGATGGCGGAGCCGGTCTCAACCTGCGTCCAGGAAATCTTGGAATCGGCGCCGGCGCACTTGCCCCGCTTGGTCACGAAGTTGTACACGCCGCCCTGTCCGTCCTTGTCGCCGGGATACCAGTTCTGCAGGGTGCTGTACTTGATCTCCGCGCCCTCCATGGCCACCAATTCCACCACCGCCGCGTGCAACTGCGTTGACTTCCGCATCGGAGCCGTGCAGCCTTCCAGGTAGCTCACGTAAGACCCCTCGTCGGCCACGATCAGCGTCCGCTCGAACTGCCCGCTGTCCGCCTGGTTGATGCGGAAGTACGTCATCAATTCGATGGGGCACCGCACTCCCGGCGGTATGTAGGCGAACGACCCGTCGGAAAACACCGCCGAGTTCAGCGTGGCGTAGAAGTTGTCAGCATAGGGCACCACCGAGCCCAGGTACTTCTGCACCAGGTCAGGGTGGTTCTGGATCGCCTCGCTCATCGAGCAAAAGATGACCCCGGCCTTCTCTAGCTGTTCCTGGTAGGTGGTGGCCACCGACACGCTGTCCAGCACGGCATCCACCGCCACGCCGGCCAGCCGCGCCTGTTCTTCCAGCGGAATCCCCAGCTTGCTGAACGCTTCCAGCACCTCCGGGTCCACTTCGTCCAGGCTCTTCGGCCCGTCGTCCGCCGACTTGGGCGCCGCGTAGTAGTGAATGTCCTGGTAGTCGATGGGAGGAAACTCCACGTTCGCCCACGTCGGTTCCGTATAGGTCTGCCGAGACCAGAACCGGTACGCTTTCAAGCGCCACTCCAGCATCCACTCCGGCTCGTTTTTCTTGGCCGAAATCAGGCGCACCACGTCCTCGCTGAGGCCCTTGGGAAACGCCTCCTCCTCGATGTCAATGGTGAAACCCCACTTGTAGTCGGAGTTCAACTCTTCGGAAGTGGTGTCCCTGGAAATGACGCGCTGTGTCTGGGTCGTCATCGGACGTGCATCCTCCCAACCGGCGTAGTTAGCGGCGTCGCCGGCGTTGGTTTTTCATAATTCCCGACCGTATCGGTCAACAATTATCCTAGACCAGCAACCCCGTCCTGTCAATCGGGAAGTCGCGTAGCGGAGCCGTGCCGACTCTATCATCACGCCTGTTGACATTGACGCCCATTCGCCTGCCCGGATACACTTTCGCCAGCATAAGGGGGCAATATCCCGTGTTCGGCAAAGCCGGCTGCCGCCCAACGGCTGGAATGGGAATGAGTTTTACATCAAGAGGGTGGTGGTCGCTACCGGCCTTTATCATGCTGCTTCTGTTCGGACTGACCGCCTGCACCGGCGCGGACACTCTTCCCGGAGTTGAGCTAACTCCCGTCGCCGGCTCCACGCTGCCGCCCGCCGAGTCAGGGCTGACCGGCCCCAACACGGCGGCAACTCCACCGGCCCCGGAACAATCCACCGTCGCTCCGACACCGGCCGCACAGGCCGGTCCGTCCGACTCCAATCCAACGACGACACCGGATGAGCCGGTACAACCCACCTACACTCCACGCCCGCGTCCCACTGCCAGGCCTACCGACCCCAATGCGGTGGCGCCCCCCGGCGAGCCGGAACAACCCGCCCCGACGCCGGTGGCGCCCCGGCCCGAGTACGACGTTTCCGTGCCATTCTCCGATCTCATCAAACCTCACTTTCTTGCCCACGACGCTGACGGCAACCCGGTCCCGGCTCGCGGCGAACCGGTGTTGGTCCTGGAGCGTCGGGGAGGCGTAAAGCTAAAGCTGGACAATGGCGGCCGGACGCAGTACCTGGACTTGCTGGCCCTGGAATCGGAGCGAATCGGCGAGCACCCGGCCCACAAGGTTTTCCGTCTGGCCGCCATGGGCGTAGCCGTCGCCCCGGACTTGGACCGGAAGCTCCAGCCCGACAGTTTCGACCCGGCGTTGTTTCATAGCATCGATTTCGAGTACCAGCGCGGCCAGGAAACCAGCGGAATTATCGCCGAACTGTTCCACGATGGCTCCTTCCTGGTGATAACCAACGGCACGCCGAGCGAATGGGCAAGCAGCCAGCCGGGGGAAATCGCCGAGCCTACCCACTTCCATGTCAATCCGCGGGCTTTGAGCGTTCCGACCTCCCAACTGGCCCAGGAGTACGAGTCGGAAATCCTGGAACTGCCCTTTGATGACCAGCGTTACCCGCCGCCCGCACTGGCCCGCAAGCAGTGCGACGTGTACCAGGAAAGCCTCAGCTACGGACCATACCGTGAACTGCTGGACTCCATGGGCTTCCGCTTTACAACGAGCGACAACGAGGCTGACCAGTCATCGGAAGCCGCGCCCCCCTTCGGCCGGCGGTATGCCAACCTGGTACGTCAAGGAGCGGGCAAGCAGACCAGGTATTTCGGAATGGGCAGCCAGTGGCTGGGTGGACTGCTCCGGGAACTCGGCGCGCCCTGGATTGGCGAGTGCGACACTGCCACCGGGGCTAGGAGTTACCACCGCCCGGGCGATCCCGAAGACCGCTATTACCTGATTCTGCGTCGCTCCCTGGAGCCGGACAAGAAACAGCGCTATAAAATCATTACGCTGTCGGAAGAAGGCTCTGGAAATGAGGTTTATACCGCCCCCGGCATCATGCTGATGGCCCTGCCCGCCCCGTGGGATGACACCCGGTGGATAATCAGTTCCGAGGGCTGGCCCCCCGCTCAGGGCGAGCAGCCGGCGGATCCACGGTGGCAATCGGTGTATCTCGTCAACACTGAGAACCCCGACGAGTACGAACTTGTGGAGTTCCCCATTGCCCAATTCCCCAACGCGCCGCAAGGTCTTTACGGCGCTTCGGCGGCGGTCAGCGACGACGGTCGCTACCTCAATAACACGCTGTACGGATTCAAGGACGAAGGCGGCGGCCTGTGGGTGGCCGCGTTGGATGAGGGATTCCAGGCCAACCCCGACAGCTTCGTCCGCATCGTGGAGTGGGATCACATGCTCAGCTGGGTCTCCCTGGCCGGCGATACTGACCCGGCGGACTCTCGCGCCATCTTCGTTACCGGCAAAGAGGTGGCTGACGATTTCGCCATGACCGCCAACGTCATCTCATTGCAGGGGCAGGGACTGGAAACTACCATCGAAAGCAAGGAACGGCTGCTGCGCATGGTGGGCTGGAACCCGGTTCCCTTCGCCATTCAAACCCTCGACCAGGGTCGGTTTCGTGTCGCCGTCGAGACGCACCTGAATTACGAAAATTCCCTGCTGCCCCGGGCCAAAGGCGTATATTTGCTGGACGTTGACACAGCCAACGGGAACTAACGCTATGCCCCGGCGCCAACACGGAGAGTAACCATGCCCGCATCGCCCATTTTCTGCGACGCACACACCCATCTGGACCAGTACGAGCAGTTCGACCCCACCGAACTTCCCGGCATCCTCGAGCGTTCGCACGATGCCGGCGTCGGATACATCGTCCTCGCCGGCACCACCATGGAATCCACCGAGCGCTGCATCGCCCTGGCTGACGAGCACCCCATGTTCTACGCCGGCGTCGGCATCCACCCCATGCACGCCTACAACCCCGTGGACGACGCGCTCTACGCCCGCCTGGAGACCCTGGCCCGCGATAATCCCCGCGTTGTCTGCATCTCCGAGGTGGGACTCGATTACCTGCCGGATTCCCCCGACCATGCGGTGCAGGATCATGTATTCCGCCAGCACATCCACCTGGCCAAGAGCCTGGACTTGCCGGTCATCTTCCACTCCCGGGAGTCGCATCCCGACGTGTTCAAAGTCCTCCGCGAGGAAAACGCCGGCCAGGTCGGTGGCGCGATGCACTACTTCCAGGGCGACGCCGAAACCGCCCGCGCCGCCATCGAGTGCGGGTTCTTCATTTCCCTGGCCCGTCCCTTGACCCGGCTGCCCGAGCTCCGCGAGGTCGCTCGTAACGTCCCCCTGGAGCACATCGTCCTTGAAACCGACGCCTACCCGCAGCCCTTCAAAAAATACCGCCACAACTGGACCGAACCCCGCCACCTGGCCGAAGTCGCTCAGTGTCTCGCCACCGTCAAGGGCATCTCGGTGGAGGAAGTGGCGGAAGTGACCACCGCCAACCTCAGCCGGCTGCTGAAGCTCGAAACCCCTGCCACGCCCGGCGCCGTCAGCCCGTAAGGAGTCCAAAATCCATGACCACTCAGCACGAACACCCACCACACCACGAAGCTCCCGAGCAAATCGTGCCTCAGAGCCTCAACGACTACCTCGAAGTGATGACCAAAGCCGTCTTCCAGAGCGGCATGTCCTGGAAGGTCGTCAACGGCAAGTGGCCCGGTTTTCAGGTCGGCTTCCAGGGCTTCGACGTTGCCGCCGTCGCCGCCATGGACGAATCGGCCATCGACACCCTCGCCGCCGATACCCGCATCATCCGCAACCGCCGCAAGATTGTCGCCACCGTCCACAACGCCCAACGCCTCATCGAGCTGGACGAAGAGTACGGCGGCATCCGCAACTACCTCCGCTCCCACGACGACTTTTATGCCGTGCTGAAAGACGTCCGCAACCAGTTCAAGTACATGGGCGACACCGGCACCTACTACTGGATGTACGTCCTCGGCGAGCAAGTCCCCGACTACGCCGAGTTCTGCAACCGAGGCAAATAACCTGTGATAACATTCCCTCAGCATCTCCGGAGGTCCCCGCCATGACCACCCCCGCAACCTGCCACCTTGCCCTCAAAGAGTGGGCCATCACCGTGAAAGCTCTCGCCGACGGCGACCAGATTCTGATGGTGCGCAAAGGCGGCATCCACGAGGAAAGCAAGGATTTCCGGGTCATCCATCCCGAGTTCCTGCTCTACCCCACCTACCTGCACCAGCGCGAAGACCTGCTCAAGGCGTCCCACCAACCTACCCTGCGCAGCCTGCTGGCCGACGATCCCAACGACACCGACGCCGTAACCTTCACCCATTGGGCGCGCGTCCACGAACTGCTGGAAATCGACCGGCTCGACAAGGTCGCCAGCCTGGCCCCTCATCACATCTGGACGGACACCTACGCCGAGTCCCGCCTGCACTGGAAGCCCATGGTGCCGCTGACCATCATGCTGCTTCGCGTGTATCGCATGGAAAGTCCCACCACCGTCCCGTTCATCCCCGAGTACGGCGGCTGCAAGTCCTGGGTGGACGTCATCCCCACCGTCCGCCTCGGCGACGCGACTCCGGTGATCGACGACGCCCGCTTTTCCCAGATGGTGGATGCCGTCCACGACAGCCTGGGCCTGGTTGCCGCCTGACCTTTCCCGTTTCCTCCCCCTTGGCCGGCTCCCTCAAAATCGCGGCTGTACTGGCGGACTTGGAACCGCCGCTTTACGATTTTTTCTTCGACCTCGTGGTTGACCCCGACTGCGGCAGCCTGCTGCCCGGCTGCTGCTCGTGTCCCGATGACGGCTGTTTTCACTACGACCGCGCCGATCTGGATGCTCTCGCCCATAAGTGGGCCGCCGACGAAAGCCTGCCCTGGCCCGACCGCGCCGCCCTGCTCCTCAGCCTCGACAACCTACCCTGGCACAACGACAAAATCGTATTCTACTGGGGCGATTCCGACGAATAACCCGCCCCACCAAAATAGTGACGCTCGCCCGTTGACTCCCTCCGGCCTGTGGTTCCTGGACGAACAGCGGCTGATGTACAACGGCCTGTGACACTTCCCCCTTGCCCCTATCACCAACCATCCGTACCATTTAACTGAACCATCCAAGCGCCCGACTCCCGTTCATGGTGAGCCTGTCGAACCACCGTCCTCAGAACCTCTCAATAGCCCGCCAAAACCACCTATATCGCCCATTACACCCCCATCACTCGCTCACCTCCCTACTCAAATGAACGCAAATGAGAGGAAATGAGCGGGATTTCGCCAAAATCTCCACATTCAGACCATCAACCCCCGAGGTAATCCCATGACCCTTGCCCAAATCCGTCGCCGCGTCAATGCCCTCAAGCGCAAATTCGTCCTCGAACTCGCCATCATCAGGCTCCGCCGAATCGTCATCAACCTCCTCCCCTGGGCCAGCAAAGACCGCTACCGTGAATTCTTCAACCGCGACCTCCCCGCCCCGGCGCGCTAGCCATGCTCTAAACCCGGTTTAGACCGCTAAAGGAAACACCGCCATGAATTACCGCCAACTCCCCCGTACTGACCTGCTCCTTTCCGAAGTCGGCTTCGGCGTCTGGACCGTGGCCACCAACTGGTGGGGCCGCATTCCCGAGGAAACCCGTCGCCAGCTTCTGGAAGAAGCCCTCGAACTGGGCATCAACTTCTTCGACACCGCCGACACCTACGGCGACGGCTACGGCGAAGAAATCCTCGCCAAGTTCATGGGCCACCGCCGCCACGAAATGATCATCGCCACCAAGTTCGGCTATGACATCTACGACCAGACCACCCCCCGCGTCGGCCACCAGGAGCGTCCCCAGAAGTTCGAGCCGGACTTCATCCGCTTCGCCTGCGAGCAGTCCCTGCGCCGCCTCAACACCGACTACATCGACCTCTACCAGCTTCACAACCCGCGCATCGCCGCCATCGAGGACGATGACGTGTTCGAGACCCTGGAAGCCCTGAAGCACGAGGGCAAGATTCGCTACTACGGCTCGGCCCTCGGCCCCGACATCGGCTGGTTCGAGGAAGGCCAGGCCAGCATGGAGGAACGCCACGTCAGCAGTTGCCAGATTATCTACAGCATCCTGGAGCAGGACCCGGCCAAGGACTTCTTCCCCATCGCCGAAAAGGAACAGGTCGGCCTGCTGTCCCGCGTCCCCCACGCCTCCGAGGCCTTGACCGGACGCTACGACGCGCCGCCCGAATTCGACGAAAGCGACCACCGTTCCTACCGCCGGCACCAGTGGCTCACCGAAGCCCTGGTCAAGGTCGATCAGGTCAAGTTCCTCGCCGGCGAGGAGGCCGGCCGCACCATGAGCCAGGCCGCCATCCAGTTCGTGCTGCACCAGCCCACCATCACCAGCGTCCTCCCCAACTTCACCACGCTGGAAGAGCTCAAAGAGTACACCGACGCCGTGGAAACGCCGCCGCTCACCGAGGGCGACCAGTCCATCATCGACGATCTCTGGGCCAACAACTTCTACGTCGAACCGGCCGAGCCGGAGTTCCGCGAGATCTGACCCTCGTTTGCCGCCTCCGGGCCGCCGATGCTATACTCGTTCCAGCGTCGCAGGGCCTACTGCAAACGGGCCGGGAGACGCCCCGGAGGGCTCTTATGATGCAAAACGCGGTCGTCCAGCAGCTTCGTCAGGGCGGAGTGCGTGTTACTCCCCAGCGTTTGGCCATCGCCGAAGCGGTGCTGAACTCCGCCGACCATCCCACGGTGCAGCAGATCCACGAGCGCGTCCAGCAGCACTTCCCGTCCATGACCCTCGCCACCGTGTACTCCACGCTGGGCGTCCTGTCCAAGAGCGGCCTGATCCAGGAACTGCCCTTTGCCAAGCAGTCCCGCTACGAGAGCAACGTGTCGCCCCACGTCAACCTCGTCTGCATCGGCTGCGGCAACATCGCCGACGCGGACGACAGCAGCGAGATTATCGTCCGCCTCCGCGACCAGGTTTCCACCGAAACCAGTTTCCAGGTCATGTGGCAGCGCGTCGATTTTCACGGCTGGTGTCCGGCCTGCACCGCGGCCGGCGCGCTGGAAGCATCCTCAAACGAATGATCACCGGCGTCGTCGGCATCACGCTCTGGACGGACAACCTGGAGCGTATGGTCGGTTTCTACCGCGACACCTTGCGCCTGCCGCTGCATTCCTTCCACGAGGACGAGGGTTTCGCTGCCTTCGAGTTGGGCGAAGTCCGTTTCAACGTCGGCCTGCACAGCGGCGTCAGCGGCCCTTCCCAGGACCCCTTGCGCATCATGCCCCACCTGGGCGTCAGCGACATTCACGCTGAGCACACCCGCCTCGCCGCCGAGGGCGTGGAGTTCATCCGCGCGCCCGAACTGGAGCATTGGGGTGGCTGGGTTGCCACCCTCAAAGACCCCGACGGCAACACCCTCCAGCTCCTCCAGTTCCCGAACTAACGCTCAGTCCGCGACCTGCTCCGCCGGCTGCGGCGTGTAGTGCGGCCGCACCAATTCGTACACGTCGTCCGTATGGCAGTACATGTTGCCCGCCAAACGCCCGGTCGGCCTCAACGCCTCGTGGTTGATCCTCAAGCCATTCGGCCCTTCGTAGAGAATATCGTCGCGCACGTGCATCCTGACGATCTCGCCGATCACCAACCCGTGAGCGTGCGGCTGCTCGCCGATGTTCACCACCTGCATCAACCGGCACTCCATGTTGACCGGCGACTCCAGCACCCGCGGCGCCTTCACGATGTCGCTGGGCGCTTCCGTCAACCCCGCGATGTCAAACTCGGAAACGTCCGACGGGTATTCGGCGGCGGTGGCGTTCATCGCGGCGGCGATGTCGTCCACCACCACGTTGACCACGTACTCGCCCGTCTCCTCAACGTTCGTCAGCGTGTCCTTCCGCTTGTCCTGCCATCCGGCCGCCTTGCGCGAGGACGAGAATATAAGCGTGGGCGGGTTGTACGCCATCGCGTTGAAGAAACTGTACGGCGCCAGGTTCACCACGCCCTCAGTCGAGATCGTCGATACAAACGCGATGGGCCGGGGCACCACCACGCCGGTCAGGATCATGTTGAAGCGGTCAAAGTTCTTGGGATCAATCAGCATTCGGGACGGCTCCTTGTCTTCCAACTCTTGAGTAGGTCGCGGTTGTCGTCAGATTATACCCCTCAAAAACGGCGGAATGGTAAATTGCCGCCACCGACGGGTTGGGATACAATCCGTCAACGCGCATCACAGGTTCTTCATCATCCATCACACGGAAATCTTTCCAGCGGTTTATGGACATCTCCGGCCCCCTGACGGGTATCAAGGTTCTCGACCTGAGCGAAGACATCGCTGGGTCTTTCTGCGCCAGGTTGTTGGCCGACTACGGCGCCGACGTTCTCAAGGTCGAGCCTCCCAACGGCTCGGTCATGCGCGGCTTCGGGCCGTTCTACCACGACGACCCGCACCCTGAAAAGAGCCTGTTCTTTCTGATCCTGAACTTGAACAAGAAAGGCGTCACTCTGAATCTTGAATCCGTCGCCGGCCGACGGCTGTTACTGGAATTGATCCCTCACGTGGACTTGGTTGTCGAAAGCTACAAGCCGGGGCATTTGGCCGGCTTGGGCATCGGTTACGACGAACTCGCCAGGATCAACCCCGGCTTGGTAATGACCTCAGTAACTCCTTTCGGTCAGACAGGCCCGTACCGCGAGTATGCCGGCGAGGAGATCGTCTCCTACGCCATGGGAATGGTGATGGGCATCAGCGGGGTCCAGGGCCGCCCGCCGTTGAAACACGGTGGGTTCCAGGCCCAATACCAGGGCGGACTCTTTGGCGCCGGCGCGACCGCCATGGCCCTGTTCGCGCAG
>JAJDWF010000146.1 GCA_022825745.1 Dehalococcoidia bacterium
TCTGCCGCCGTGGCGTACGACTCCATCTGCGGCTGGTCCAGCACGTCATACAGCCCAATTTCCAGCTTCGCCATAGATACACCTCTTAATAAATCCACGAATGAGCTCTGACATCCACTAACGATAGTTCAGCGTGATTAACCCATTGGTGACAATTCGTGCCTATTCGTGGATAAAACGCGGGGTCAAGGGGTAATGACCTCCCCTACTTTCCGTCCTTGATGTGGTCCGCAATCTTCTCGCCGATGGCCAGCGTGGTCACGTTGGTGTTGGCGCGGATGCAGTCCGGCATGATCGATGCGTCGGCGACCCGCAGCCCCGCTACGCCCTTGACGTTGAGGTACTGGTCCACCACGGCCATGGGGTCAGAGTCGGGTCCCATTTTGCACGTGCCTGAAATGTGGTGGGAGGTATCCGAGGTGCGCCGCAGCCAGTCGTCGAGCAACCGGTCCGACGCCAGTTCCGCGTCGGTGGGCATGACCCGTTCCAGCAGCAGGTCGGAGAAGGGCGGCCGCTCAGCCAGCCGGACGCAAAGGCGTATCGCCTCGCGCATCCGCCGCAGGTCTTCCGCCTCCCGGTAGTAGTTGAAGTCCAGCCGGGGCTGGGCGTGCGGGTCGGCGGATTGCAGCGTCAGTTCGCCCTCGCCCAGGGCCAGTTGCAGGCTGGCTCCGATGCCCATGTAGTTCAGGCCGTCGTCGATGGGAATGTGGGCCGGCCAGTGCTCGCTGGTCATGAGCATCGGGCTGATCTGCATATCGTTGCGCAGGCCAGAGCCCGGAACGGTGTAGCGCAGGCCGACCTGGGTCACCGGCGCGTGGACGTCGGGCTTTTCCCCCTTGGCGCGGTACAGAACCGCAGCGGTGGGATGGTCGCGGAGATTCCGGCCCACGCCGGGCAGGTCCCTGACCACGGGGATGCCCAGGTCGCCGAGTTGCTCGGCCGGCCCCACGCCGGACAGCATCAGCAGTTGGGGCGAGGCCACGGCGCCGGCGCTCAATATAATCTCGCGCCCCGCTACCTTGAAGATATGGCCGCCGCTCTCGATCTCAAGGCCCAGTGCTCGTGGTGAGCCGGTGGCACCGTCGTCGAAGAGAATGCGCCGGACGGTGACGTTGGCCCGGATGGTCAGGTTGAGGCGATGACGGGCCGGGTCGAGGTAGTTGATGGCCATGCTCATGCGCACGCCGGCGATGGTGTTGCGCGCCCGGGGCGACACGCCGGTTGATTCGGGGTGGTTCTGGTCGGCATCAACGGGAAAGCCCTCGTCGATGCAAACCTGCTCAAAGGCTACGGAATGGGGGAGCCACCGGCTGCGCGGAGCGCGACGCACCGGGATCGGGCCGTGGGAACCGTGCCAATCGTCGCCACCGAAATCGTGGTCGGTCTCCATCCTGATGAAGCAGGGCAGCACTTTGGCGAACTTTCACTCGTCGTTACCCCACTCGGCCCAGCGGTCGTAGTCCTCGGGAATGCCGCGGAAGAAAACCTGGCCGTTCACCGCGCTGGAGCCGCCGGTGACGCGGCCCCGGGGAATCGCCAGGTTGTGCTGCTCATCGGTCAGCCGGCCCGTATATTGCCAGGTGTGCGGGCCGTCGTAGGCGGAAAAACACACGTTGTTGCCCAGTTTGAGGTCGTCGGGCAGGTGTTCAAAGTCCGGATAATCAGGGCCGGCTTCCAGCAGCAGAACCGAGCGGTCCGGGTCTTCGGACAAACGGCTGGCGATGGCGCAGCCGGCGGAACCGGCCCCTACTACAATGGCGTCGTAAATCATATAGCTAGCCTCCTTGGCGCGTTATGCGCAGCCGCCGCGCGAAGGCAAACGGAACCGTTAGGCGCGCGGATGTCGGCTGATTGGCGGCGGCGCGGGCAACGGCCGCCGGCAGGCGCCCCGTGCATCGGGGCAATCGAACAGGGTACGCTCCACCGCCCGGTGGGCATCGTGCGTCCGCAGGCGGGAACGTGGGGCGGCCGGTTATGAAGCCGCGCAGGGGCCGGCAATCGCGGCCCGGTAACCCTTTATGGAAAAGTCAGTCCCAACAACAGCCTAATGTTACATAATCGCCCATTCCATTTCAAGCGCGGCCATCGCGCCATTGACAACGCGCCGCCTTTTGGTGTATCAATCTGCTACTGTAAGAGACCGTCGATTCCACAGTCGATAGCCTTGCCGAAGGAGGAGGAACCCATGCCTGACATTTACTACGCCCGGCCCAGCAACTTCCTTTCCGACCCCCGCGACCGCACCGTCATCACCGGGGATTCGGAAGAAGAAGTCCTTCAGAAGATGTACGAGTACCTGAGCAGCCCCGAAGCCCAGGCGCGCTATCCCGGTGTCGATGACCCCACCGAGCTGGAAAACAACATCCGCACCTGCATCTTCAAGAAGGGCACCAAGGCCATCCACAACCGCCCGCCGGATGCTGAGCCCGTGAAGTAAGCACGCCCACAGCGCTGCGAAATCGCGCCCCCGTTCCACACGGAGCGGGGGCTTTGCTATGGCAAAGTTGCTGAGGCCGGCATCCCCCGTTATACTGCGGCAATCATGGCCATCAACCCCGACGACTTTCCTCCCGGCGCTGCTACGGAACTGCCGCTGTTCCCATTGAACAACGTGGTGCTGTTTCCCGATATGCCGCTGCCGCTGCATATCTTTGAGGAACGGTACAAGGCCATGATCGGCGACTGCATCCAGCGGGAGGAACCCTTTGGCGTGCTACTGATCCGGGAGGGCAACGAGGTTGGCGAACCCGCCTCGCCGCACTCGGTGGGCACCACCGCCCGCATCGCCCAGGTGCAGCGGCTGGAGGAAGGCCGGCTGAATATCCTCACGCGCGGCGAGCGGCGGTTCGAACTGCTGGAAACCGTGCGTACGGTCCCTCACCTGGTGGGCCTGGTGCGCTACATCGAGGATGAAGAAGGCGCCGTTTCGACCACCACCGTAGCCGGCGTGCGCGAACAGTACATCCAGCTACAGCGCTATCTCACGACCATGGCCGGCGGCTGGGACCGTGAGGTATCGGTTCCCGACGATCCCTCCGAACTGGCGAGGAGATCTGCGGTGTCCCTGGCCGTCAGCCTGCCCCTGCCGCCGGACGTGCGCCAGGACCTGCTGGAGACCCGCACGGCAGGCCAGCAACTGGAAAAGTTGCTGACGCTGATGCGCCAAGCTAACCGCATCGTCGCGGAGCAGGTGGAGCAGAACACGCCATTCAAAGGGGCGCGGCTGAACTAGACGGCGTAAATCCGGCGGGCGCCCATTTCGGGGACCATGCCGGAGAACAGTTCGGGGTGGATCATCTCGGCCAGTATTTCCAGGCCGGTGACCAGGCGCGGGCCGGACCGGCTGGTGTAGTTGCTGGCGTCGATGGCGAACACCCGGTTGCTCTTGACCGCCGGCAGTGAATCCCAGCCGTCCTTTTCGGTGAGCAGGGGAACGTCCTGCAAGGCCCGGGGCACTTCAAACCCGCAGGGCATCAGCACAATCACCTCGGGTTGGCTCTCCAGCACCGCGTCCCACTCCAGCGGGAACGACCCCATCTCCTTGTCGCCGAAGCAGTTGTCGCCGCCGGCCATCTCCACCATCTCCGGAACCCAGTGGCCGCCGCACATCAACGGGTCGGTCCATTCCAGGTGCAGCACGCGCGGCCGGCCATCGGCCAGCTCCGCCCGTTCCGTGACCGCGTCGATGCGTTCCTGCATTCGCGACGCGACGTCGTCGGCCACCGCCTCGGCTCCCGTGGCGCGGCCCACGCGGCGCACGTCTTCCAGCACGTCGCCCAAGTACTGCGGGTCCAGGGACAGCACCTCCGGCTGCTTGGTCATGTTGGCGGTGGACTCGGCAACCTGCCGAGAGGAAACCGCTCAAACTTCGCAGATGGCCTGGGTCAGCAGCAGGTCGGGGTTGGCTGCGTCCAGGATGTCCTGGTCGATGTGGTAGATGCCCAAGCCCTCCGCCAGCCGTTCGGAGATGACCCGGCTGATTTCGCCGCTGCTGGGGTTGGTGCCCTCAAAAACGCTGCGCACCACCCACGGCTTGTTCTTAGCCGCCGCCGGGTAGTCGCATTCGTGGGTCACGCCGTGGAGCTGGTCTTCCAGTCCAAGGGAGTACACAATCTCGGTAGCCGAGGGCAAAAAAGAGCAAATACGCATCATGCACCTTAGGGGTAGGCGGTTCGATTCGCCGGCATTTTAGCATTTTCCCGCGGGAGTTTCTGGATTCCTGCTTTCGCGGGAATGACGGGGGCTAGTCGCTTTCCGACCGCTGCGGCTGTCGCTCCTCGTCCCTCGGCTGGTTGGGGTAGCGCAGGGTTGTGATGCGTTCCTCCAGGATGCGCCAGAGACCTTCCACCGTTTCTTCGGCATTGGCGGCGGTGGTTGGAGCGGCGCCTCGGGCCGGCTGCCGGCCCACCGGCTCGTGCTGCCCGTCGTGCAGCGCCGGAGTTTCCACGTCCTGCGGGGTGAACACGTCATCCTGCGCCCGGGCCGACGCCGGAGGACGCGCCAGCGGCGTGGTGGGCGCGACGAAAGTCTCGTGGAACGCCGTTTCCAGCACTCGGTGGATGTGGAAACCGACCAGTACCAGCAGCGCCGCCGATACCACCAGCAGGATGATGGGCAGGGGGGCGGACAGGGAACCAAGGGCGAACAGCCGGACGATCAGGGGCAGCAGCAGCATGATCGCCACCAGGAGCAGCACGGTGGCCATGCCGTCCTGCATCAGCGTCCGCAGGGTGAAACGAGCAGGTTCGCCGGACCTGGCCCACCGGTTCGCGCCAACCGTCAGGCGCGCCAGGATGCGCAGTTCCCGCCAGATTGCGATGCCCGGCGGGATGATCAACCCGATGGTCGCGCCGCCGAAAATCAGGCCCAGCAGGTCCTGGGACACCGGCATGATTCCGGCCAGGAACTCCGGCAGCGTGTACACGGCTATGGTCCCGATGGCGGTCAGGATGGTTATGATCAGGATATTGATCATGATCTGCCGCACCAGGGTTTTCAGCACGCGACCGGTGCGGCCCGGCAACGAAAACGCCGACCAGAAAGTCCTGATGCCCAGGTGCACCGCCAGGTCCATCTCCACAAAGGCCGGCGGCGCCTTGCGTTTCACCAGGTCGCAAAGGGGCATGGCCAGGCGCGAAGTCAGCGGAGCCAGCACCGAGGTGATGGCGGTAACTATCGCCAGAATCGGCCCGACGATGGGGCCGGCCACCGCGTCCGCCGCGCTGAGCCGGCCGATGGCCAGCGAGAACTCGCCCATCTGCGGCATGGACAGCCCAACCTGCACCGCCTGGCGGGAATCCCGACCCGACAGCACCGAGCCGATGGTGTTGGCAATTATTTTGCCGGCCATGAACACGCCGACGATCATCAGGGCCGGCAGGATGAAGTCGTCCAGGGTGCGGTAGTCGAGCAGCATGCCGATGGACATGAAGAACAGCGCGCCGAACATGTCGCGCACCGGGCTGACCAGGCGGGTCACGCGACCGGCGGCGTCGGTGTCGCCGATGACCACGCCGATCAGGAACGCGCCGGCAGCGGCCGACAGGCCCAGGAACTCCGCGCCGATGGCCAGTCCGAAGCAGCAGCCCAGCGAGGCCAGGAGTAGGGTCTCGTCCGACCTGGTGCGCGACAGCAGCCGCATCAGGCGCGGCGCGAGCAGGGTGCCAAAGGCCAGGGCGGCTACGGAGAATATGGCCAGTTTGCCCACCAGCCAGCTTACGTCGCCCAATTCGGCGGATCCGGTGGTGGCGACACCGGCCAGGAGCGTCAGCAGGATGACCGCCGCGAAATCCTCCACCAGCAGGATGCCGACAATGGTTTGTCCCCAGCCGGAACGCAGATTCCCGCTGTCGCGCAGTCCTTTCAGCAGGATCGCGGAGCTGCTGATTGCCATTGCGCCGCCCAGGTACAGGCCGCTGGCGCCGGAAATGCCCAGCACCTTGTTGGCGATCAGCACGCCCAGCAGGGTCAGCGTGGTGATCTCCACCACGCCGATCACCAGCACCAACAAGCCGATTTCCCGGATGCGTCGCCAGCCCAGTTCCAGGCCGATGCCGAACAGCAGCAGGATCAGCCCCAACTCCGCCATCAGCTCGATGGTGTCCAGGTTGCTGACGACCGGGGTGGGCAGGGTGAAGGGGCCGATCAGCAGGCCGGCGGCCAGGTAGCCAAGGACCGGCGGTTGCCAGACCAGCCGGGCGAAAGCCAGCCCCGCAGCTGCAATGGCCATTACGATGGCGAAATCCTGCAGGTGCAGAGCCGCTTCTTCCGAAAGGCCGGCTCCGAATATGGACAGCAGTATGTCTATGGCGGCGCTATCCTCCGTGCTTGGGGCGAGGCCCGGCGACGAACTCGGCGGTCACGGAAGTGCTTGGGGTCGCCACGGCGACCGAACCGTAAAGGGGTCAACGCTTCTTCCACGTGTCCACCAGGTAGTTGCCCTGGTCGTCGTCCACACCCCAGATCTTGAAGTGGATGCGAACGTCGGCGTAGAGGCTGAGGTCGCCCGGGACCGCGTCGGGGTCGCGGTAGGCTTCCGCCGACACTTCCATGAAGTCCACCGGCGCGTCGTCGGTCAGCGCGATGCGCTCCACCATGTTGACGGCGCAGGCGGTGATGCCGGACAGGAAGTATTCGCCGGCGCCCACGTAAGTTCCGCCGCTGTCGTCGGCCACCCAGTGGTGGGTGCGCGCGTTGCAGATTGCCCTGCCGTGGGTGCCCGAACTGTACGTCTGCACCAGGTAGGCCCTTTCCAATGTAGCCATGGCATCGCTCCTTGATGTGGCGTTTCCGGGATGTGGTGTCTGCGGCGTTTTGCTCCTCGTACCGATGCGATCAAACACGGTTGCGATCAAACGCGGTTGAAGCAGGATGGTAGAATATCTTGAATCATAAACTATAGGCCCATTATCGCCAATCGACGATACTTGTGGCTAGCGCGCTTTTTTGGAAACTTCCCAAGAACTACAGCAGACCGGCTCCGTTGACGCGGGCCTCGGCGTGGTGGTGGTCGCCGCCGGCCGCAGCACGCGCATGGGCGGGACGGACAAGACCTTCGCCGACGTCCACGGCCGGCCGCTGGTCGCGCACACCCTACGCCGGCTGGCCGGATCGCGCTCCGTGACCCGCATCGCGCTGGTCGTGGCGGACGATGCGGTGGCGCGCGCCGAGGCCATGATTGCGGAGTGTCGAATCGACAAGGTGGTGGCGGTCTGCGCCGGCGGCGCACGCCGGCAGGACTCGGTGTACGCCGGCCTGCTGGCCCTGGGCGATTGCCAGTGGGTAGCCGTCCATGACGGGGCGCGGCCCTGCATCACCGGCGACGTGATGGAACGCGGCCTGGCGGCGGCGCGGCGCTGGTCGGCGGCGGTGGCTGCCGTTCCGGTCAAGGACACCATCAAGGTGGTTGGGGATGACGACGTTGTCGCCAGCACGCCGGAACGCTCCACCCTGTGGGCCGCGCAAACTCCCCAGGTGTTCGACTACCGCCTCCTGATGCGCGCGCACCGGTCGGCCACGGCGGACTATACCGACGATGCGACGATGGTGGAGGCGCTGGGCCACGCGGTGCGGGTTTTCATGGGCAGTTATGAAAACCTGAAGGTCACCACGCCGGAGGACCTGGTATTCGTGAGCCAACTGCTGGCCGAGCCTGACGGCAACGACGGGAAAATCCCCTAATCGACATCCCGTTTCGCTAGCGTTAATGCCGCAGCGCCCGTATCATTGCATTGGTAAGACAGCGTTTGTGAAGAAGTGGAGGTTGCTAGATGGCCGCCAACAGCGTCAGCCGTGAGCGGTACCAGGAGTATGCGCGTTACCTGCGGGTCAGCGCGGGCAACCTGAACTTGTCCGTGTCACCCACTCGGCTGCGGCGTCTGCGTTCCCAGGTGAACGTGGAACGGAACAAGTTCCTCGTCTGGGAAGTGATCTGGGCTCTGATCGCGCTGGCCTCCCTGGTCCCCATGATGCTGCTCGCCGCCGTCGAGTTCGGCCTGGCGCTGCCGGCGTCCGTAGCCGGGCGTGCCGAAGCCCTCCATTTCCAGTTTGTCACGTTGGAGAACGCCCTGGTGGTCGCGGCGGTCATCCTGTCGGCGATCCTGTTTCCCATCGCCATAACCACGGCGTTTGCGCCGATTTTCGCCAATGCCGACGCCATCGGCGACCTGGAAAACGCGCACCGGGCGCTCAAAGCGGTCGAAAAGCAGTAGCAGCCCGGCAGTAGCGGCGGAAAGCGACTTGGACTACCGCGTCGGAACCGGAGCGGACGCCCACGCCCTGGCCGCAGACCGCGCCCTCATCCTGGGCGGCGTCGCCATCCCGCACACCCACGGCCTCGCCGGCCACAGCGACGGCGACGTGCTCAGCCACGCCATCATCGACGCGCTGCTGGGCGCGGCCGGCGCCGGCGACATCGGCAGGCACTTCCCGCCCGGCGAGCCGTCCCTGGCCGGCATCAGCAGCCTGCTCCTGCTGGAGCGCACGGCCGGCGTCATCGCCGGCGACGGTTGGTGCATCGTCAACGTTGATGCTACAATGCTGGCGCAGCGGCCCCGGCTGTCGCCCCACGTGGCGGAAATGCGCGAAAAAATCGCCGCCGCGCTGTCCGTCGAGCCGCCGCAAATCAGCGTCAAAGCCACCACCACCGACTACCTGGGCTTCACCGGACGGGAAGAAGGCATCGCCGCCACCGCGGTAGCCCTACTCTCCCGGCCCTGATCATCTATGAAACTCTACAACACCCTGAGCGGACAGGTCGAAAAGTTCGTTCCCGCCGACGCCAACGAAGTCAAAATGTACGTCTGCGGCGTAACCCCGTACTCCGCAACCCACGTCGGCCACGCGCTCAGCTACGTCGTTTTCGACACCCTGCGTCGCTACCTTGAGTACAAGGGCTACCGGGTGCGCCACATCCAGAACTTCACCGACGTTGACGACAAGATCATCCAGCGGGCCCAGGAGAGCGGCGTATCCGAGGACGAGTTGGTGGAGGAGTTCATCGGCGACTACTTCAGCACCATGGACGCGCTGAACATCCAGCGCGCCGCCGAATACCCCCGCGCCACCCGGGAGATTCCCCGCATCATCGACGCCATCGCCGGCCTGATTGACCGCGGGCACGCCTATCCCGCCGCCGGCGACGTATATTTCCGCGTCACCAGCAAGGACGACTACGGCAAGCTCAGCCACCGCACGCTGGACAGCATGATCGCCGGCGCGCGCATACAGGTGGACGAAAACAAGGAACACCCCATGGACTTCGTGCTATGGAAGGGCGCGAAGCCCGGCGAACCCTCATGGGAAAGCCCCTGGGGACCCGGCCGGCCCGGCTGGCACATCGAGTGCACCGCCATGTCGCTGGAATACCTGGGCGAGCAGCTGGACATCCACGGCGGCGGGCAGGACCTGGTCTTTCCGCACCACGAGAACGAAATCGCCCAGAGCGAGTGCTACACCGGCGCCAAGCCCTTCTCGCGCTACTGGATGCACAACGGCCTGCTCCAGCTCGGCTCCGACAAGATGAGCAAATCGCTGGGCAACCTGGTATCGGTGGTCGAAGCCCTGGAACGCTACAGCCCCGACGCCATGCGGCTCTATTTCCTGAGCAGCCACTACCGCAGCCCCCTGGCCTACAGCGACGAGGGCGCGGCCGCCATCGAACGCAGCCTTGACCGCATCCGATATGCCCTGACGCCCAGCAACGGCGCCGGCCCGCAGGTGGACCCGTCCTCCCACGCCGCCCGGTTCGCCACCGCCATGGACGATGACCTCAACACCCCGCAGGCGGTGGCCGCCCTGTTCGACCTGGCCCGCGACATCAACCGGGGCCGCGACGCCGGCCAAAGCGTTGACGAGGGGCAGGCGACCCTGCGCGAGTTGGGCGGCGTGCTTGGCCTCACCTTCGCCGAACGCGCCAGCAGCGCCACCGAGCTGGCCGCCGCGCCGTTCATCGACCTGCTGGTGTCCGTCCGCTCCGAGCTCCGCGCCGCCCGCCAGTTCGCCCTGGCCGACCAGATCCGCGACAGCCTGGCCGAGCAGGGCGTTGCGCTGGAGGACAGCGCCCAGGGCACCCAGTGGCAATACCAGAGCCCGGACTAACGGCGCCGACTGGACATACCCTCCCCACCGTGTCCGCGCTCCCACACCCGGCCCATCCTATCGACTGGCGTGACGTTGGCGACCAACTCGCCCGAATCGTCGGCGCGAAACACGTCCTGGCCGATCCCGATTCCATCGACCGTTACTCCGCCGACGCGCTCACGCCCTACCGCGCCTACTACGCCGACGCCGCTTTTGACCGCCTCGCCGACCTGATCGTCCGGCCCGCCGACACCGAGCAAGTCGCCCGGGTGGTCGCCCTGGCTCAACAAGGCGGCATCCCGGTGATTCCCTATGGCGGCGGCACCGGCGTTATGGGCGGCATTCTGCCTGTCCAGGGCGGCATCATCCTGGACGTGAGCCGGCTCAACCGCCTGCTGAAGGTTGACCCGCCGTCGCTGACCGCCGAGGTCCAGGCCGGCATGGTGCTGCAAGACCTCTACGACGGCCTGAAACCCTACGGCCTGATGCCGGGGCACGACCCCTACAGCGTGCCCATCGCCACCGTCGCCGGCACCATCTCCACCAACGGCGTCGGGTACCGCGCCTCCGCGTTCGGGCCGATGGGCGACCAAGTGGTGGCGCTGGAGGTCGTGCTGCCCGACGGGCGCGTCATCGAGACCCGGCCCGTGCCCAAGCAGTCCACCGGCCCCAACCTCAACCACCTGTTCATCGGGTCGGAGGGCGTCTTCGGCGTCATCACCCGCGCCACCGTCAAGGTATTCCGCCAGCCCGAGGCCAACGCCTACGCCACCGTGGAATTCGCCGATTTCGCGGACGGTTTCGCCGCCGTCTCGGAAATGACGGCGCTGGGCATCCGGCCGGCCCTGCTGGACTTGACCGAAGACGGCGAGGGCATCCTGCTGCACCTGCTCTTTGAGGGATTCCGGGAGGGAGTGGACGCCGCCCTGCAAAGGACGATGAAAATCTGCGCCGCCGCCGGAGGATGGAACGTCGGCCCGCAATCCACGCTGGACTACTGGCGACACCGTCACGATTCCGCCCTCAACTATCGCGAAACGGCCCTGGGCCGGCCCCGCACCGAACGCTGGCGGCGACAGTGGGGCCGCACCTTCGACTACCTCCACATGAGCCTGCCCACCGACCGGGTGCTGGAATACCGCCGACAGGCCGACGAATTGCTGGCGGCCCGCAAAATCAACGTGGTGGAGTACTGCCTGTGGAGCCGGCCGGAGTTCTTCTCCATGCTGGTGGTGCCGGACGGCGACCGCCGCGTGAACGGCCGCGACGATTACGATGCCGACGTGCGCGCCAACCTGGCCGCCGGGGTGGACGAGGTGCTCACGCTGGCCCAGGACATGGGCGGCGTCATGGAATACTGCCACGGCGTCGGCGTCAAGCTCCACCACCTGCTGGCCCGCGAACTCGGCGTCAGCCGCGACGCCATGCGGGACATCAAGCGCGCCTTGGACCCCGCCGGCATTATGAACCCCGGCAAGCTGGCCCTGTAGCGGCCGTCAATCAGCGGCCTTCCAACTCCCGTATCCGCGCTTCCAACTCCCGGGCCCTCGCTTCTGCCGCGAGCCGGCCCAGCCTTTCTTCGGCGTGGGTGCGGAGGTAGCTGCCCGAGGCCGGGTTGAACCAGCGCAACTGCCCGTACTCCCAGCACAGGTCCAGGCCCAGGATTTCGCTGTGTCCCCGGTAGCGGTCATCATCAACCCGAAGGATGTCGATGGGTTCGTAAACCCCGTTCACCAGCCGGTCGCCGGCCAGCCCCACGGGATACAGCCGTCCGCCGGTATGGTCGAACCGCCAGTATTCGGGCACGCCGTATTCGGCATAGCCGGCCCGTTTGGTCGTGTAGTCGTTGCGCCCGGTGGCGTTCGACGCGACTTCCAGCACAAAGTCCGGCGGCTGGCCCCACTCGTCGATGGCGTAGCCCCTCTGATCTACGATGGCGTCGCGTTCAATGCCGAAAGCGATCAGCAGGTCGGGCACCAGGATGCCCGCGCGCTGGCTGTGCGTCCAGCCCAGCGGCGTTTCGCTGAGTACGATGGTGGTATTCGATTCTCCGTAGTGGATGCGCAGGGCCGCCTGGTGGCCGGGGTCATGCAGGTATAGCGGGTTGTTCATATCTTCCCGGGGAGGCATATCAGGAAATCGCTTGGCCGGCTTCGCAGAATCCGGGCGAGACGATTGCGGGTTTGGCTTGATGGTCATGGTGAGCCTCGAATGATACGGCGCGACCGCAGGGCCGGGTCAGCGCCATTATACCTGCCTGCATTCCCGGCGAATAACATCGCTATATCGAATACTGAATATAGTAAAATATCTGTTGACGCGATACCAATCAGGGCATATCATTAATTCAGATACACAAAGACCGACATTATCCGAACAGGAGGAAAAACGATGGTCACTACCCTGAACCGCGAAACCGAATCCAACGCCGTTGTGGCCGCTCCGGTCGTTGAGCCCGCCGCGGCCGCTCCCGCCTCCGCTCCGGTGGACATTTCCGCCGTCCCGGAAACCCCGGCCGAACTGCTGAAGCAGTGGCAAGCGCCCGCCCCCCGGCGTCCGCTGATCCACACCGTCGTCTCGGCCACCCTGGTGCGCATCTGGGATGCCATCGCCGGCCCCGGCATGACCGAGCAGGACCGCATCCGCCGCGACGTCGCCGAGCACAGTGGCTACGTCCGCATCTACGGCTCGCGAGATTAAACGTCGCACGTCGGACCTTATGGGCCCCCGCCAAAGCGCGGGGGCCTATTTTTGTCATGCCTTTCCCCGGTTACAATGTACTTAGCATCATACCATCCTACGGTGAATCGCCATGCCACACCCCAAAGCACTGGTCACCCGCACTCTTCTGCCCGACGCCCTGGACATCATCCGAGCGGTGGCCGACGTTGAGGTCTGGCCCGACGAAGCGCCGCCGTCCGCGTCCGAACTCCACGGACTCGCCGCCCACGCCGACGGCATCCTCACCACCATCATGGACCGGGTGGACGCGGCCCTGCTGGACGCCGTGCCGAACCTGCGCGTCATCAGCCAACTGGCCGTCGGCCTGGACAACGTGGACGTGGCCGAGGCCACCCGCCGGGGCATCCCGGTGGGCTACACGCCGGGGGTGCTGGCCAAGTCCACCGCCGACCTGGCGTTCGCCCTGTTGCTGGGGGCCGCCCGCCGCACGTCGGAAAGCGAGCGTTGGCTGCGCGGCGGCGGCTGGCAAATCCAGTTTCACCCAACCCACTGGCTGGGGCAGGACGTCCACGAGGCTTGCCTGGGCATCGTCGGCCTGGGGCAGATTGGCCGGGAAATCGCCCGCCGCGCCCGCGGGTTCGACATGGACATCGTGTACCACTCCCGCACCCGCTACCCGGACGCCGAGGCCGAGTACGGCATCCGCTACGCCGAGTTCCCCGACCTGCTGGCCCAGGCCGATTTCGTCATCCTCAGCGTGCCCCTGACGCCGGAGACGCACCACCTGATCAGCGGCCCGCAGCTGGCCATGATGAAACCGTCCGGCATCCTCATCAACGTGTCGCGTGGCCCCGTGGTGGACCCGGCGGCGCTCTACGAGGCATTGCGTGACCGGCAGATCGCAAGGGCCGCGCTGGACGTGACCTCGCCGGAACCCATCGCGCCCGACGACCCGCTGCTCACGCTGGACAACCTGGTCATCACCCCCCACATCGGCAGCGCGGCGCTGCCCACCCGCCTCAACACCATGAAACTGGCCGCCCGCAACCTGGTCGCCGGCCTGCAGGGAGCGCCGATGGAGGCCTGCGCCAACCCGGAGGCGCTGGCATAGGCTGGGAAATCCGACAACGAAAAAACCCCGCTGGCTTGCACCGGCGGGGTTTTCAATCAGCGAGTTTGAGGCCAACTACGCCGGGTTGTGCCGCTCCACGAACTCTACGATGCGCGAGTCCAGGTCGCCCTTCTGGTCGTCCAGAACGCCGGCGTCGGCGTAGGCCACCGCCAGGTGCGCGTCCCGTTGGATATCTTCCCAGTCGGTCTCCAGCTCGAACTCGTCTCTCAGCTCTTCAAACAGCGCGTCCAGCGAATCCTTGTCGAACATATCGGTTTGTTACCTCCTCCGGTTTGTCGGCAGCCTTGCGGTTCCCCTGCCACTGCCGGCGGCAATAGCGCCGACCGCCGAAATCGCAGATCCCCTAGGAGCGCTGGCGGCCAGCCAATAGCGACTATGGCAGCGCACGCTATCTTACTCCCTATCACCGCCGCCGGCAAGCACCTGTGAATCCTGCGCCGGCGCGGTTTCCGCGGCCCCGCCCGCCGACGCTCTGCCGCCCCGCGTGTTCGCCCAGTACGCGACCACGATCAGCGCCGGCATGGCCAGGATGATGATGCCGATGATGATGACCACGGTCAGCTCGGTGAACCCCAGCGTGCCCAGCAGGATGTGGCTCAGGGCGGTCATGATCCACCCCAGCAGCGTGGGGTCGGCCTCCCCGTGGTGGAGGCCGACCGCCAGGATGATACTCAAAACGGCGTCTATCATGTTGCCGCCGCGGGGTTAGTACGCGCGCGGGCCGGCTCCCGCCGTCGCCAGCCGCGGCGCGCCATCGGCCGGCAGGCTGTTGTAGCGGCCCGAATACTGGTACTCGTTGATGCTGAAGGCCATGATCGTCGCCGGAATCAGCGTCAAGCCGGCAATCAGGAACGGCCAGAAGTAGCTCTCGTTGAACCAGACGTAGGCGTAACCGGCGAACTGGATGCTGAAGAACGAGCCAATCTGGTGGGCAAAGAACACCCAGCCGCTGATGGTGCCCAGCGCCCGGAAGCCGTACACGTCCGCCGTCAACGTGGACGTCAGCGGCACGCTGGCCACCCACGACATGCCCGACAGCAGCGCGAACATGATCAGCCCCAGCATTCCGTAGCCGAACAGCGGCAGGAACACCAGGCACATGAACGCCACTCCGCGCGTGGCGTACACCACCGCCAGCACGTTCTTGCGCCGGATGCGGTCGCCCAGGAATCCGGTGATGATGACGCCGGCCGCGTTCAGTCCCGTCATGATGCCGAAGATCAGGCCGGCGAATACCTTCTCATCCCAAACGCCGCCCAGGAAGTTGACTTGCGCCGGCAGCACGTCCTCGGCATACGGGATGAAGTGGATGCTGAGCAGACCGGTGGTGATGCCGCACACCACGTAGGCGCCGGAAAGCTGCCACATGGGCGCGGTCTTGAAGCACTTGCGCCAGCTGTCAACTTCATAGGCTCCCGTGGGCCTGGGCGCGGGCGCCGCGCCGGCCGGCGTATCTTCGGGATTGGGGTCGCCGTCCGGGTTCAGACCCATCTCCGCCGGGCTGGGCCGCAGGAAGAACACCGCCAGCGGCGCGGCCGCGAACACGACCACCATGCCCAGCAGGAACCACACCGTCCGCCAGCCCACCAGCACCGAGTCGCCCCACGCGATGCCCGACGAGTCGATGACGCCCATCAGGTACGCGGCGAAGGGTATGGTGAGCAAGCCGCCGATGGACGTGCCGCACGACGCCAGCGCCGCGGCCTTGCTGCGCTTGCGCTGGAACCACCGCACCACCAGCGCCAGCATGTTCGTGATCGACGCCGCGCTGAGGCACGTGTTCACTATTATCGAGAACACCGCGATGAACCACAGCAGGTCCAGGGGTATGTTCACAAAGCCCAGGGGCAGCGTGGCGTCGAGGTCCCGAATGAACGCCAGGCTCATGATGGCCAGGCCCATGATTACCAGGCCGAACCCGAACACCTTGCGCGGCCCGTATTTGTCGAACAGCGCGCCCATGATCGGCTGCATCGCCCCGTTGATGAGGAACCCGACCGAACCCACCCAGGAGATGTCGGCGCGGTTCCAGCCGAAGGTCGGCTCCATCTCGGTTACGAACAGGCCGAACCCCTGCCGTCCCGGTATGGACAGGAACGCCACAAAAAAGCAGGTGGCGACGATGTACCAGCCGAAGTACAGCGAACCGCCCACCTGGGCTGCGGATTTGGTAGTCATAAGCCCCCTTGCTGCGCCGGTTCCGCACTAAATCGTCGGCAACCGCCGCGCATCGTGCCATGATAGCAGGCCGCCGCCACAATCGCTACCGTCGATATATCGCCCCGGTTGCTATAATGCGGCGGTTATGATCGTTCGCTCCACCGTGGTTGCCGCCGCTGTCCTCGCGGCCATGCTGCTCGCCCTGGGCTGCGCGCCCGCCGGCCAGCGTTCCGGCGACGCGGAAAACACCCTGACGGTATTCGCCGCCGCGTCGCTGGCCGAGTCGTTCCAGGCCCTGGCCACCGCCTTTGAGGACTACCATCCCGGCGTCCGGGTTGCTTTCAACTTCGCCGGCAGCCAGACGCTGAGCACGCAGCTGGAACACGGCGCGGAGGCCGACGTTTTCGCCTCCGCCGACTGGCACCAGATGGCGCGCGTGAGCGAGGCCGGCCTGCTGGGGAATGTGCCTGAGTATTTCGCTGCCAACCGGCTGGTCGTGGTCGCGCCGGCCGACTCCGACGCCGTGCGGACCCTGGACGACCTGGCGCGTCCCGGCGTGAGCATCGCCATCGCCGCCTACGACGTCCCCGCCGGAGCCTACACCAGCGAGACCCTGACCCTGATGTCCAACGACGTTGCTCATCCCGCCGGTTTCGCCGCCGCCGTTAAGGCCAACGTGGTCACTAACGAAACCAGCGTGCGTGGCGTCGCTCAGAAAGTCTTCCTCGGTGAGGTGGACGCCGGCATCGTGTACGAAACCGATGCCAGGGCCGACCAGTACGCTGGCGCGTTTCGCGTGGTGGAAATCCCCCTGCAATTTAACCCGGCGGCGCAGTACCCCATTGCCGCGTTGTCCACCACCGACGAACTTGAAACGGCCCTGGAGTTCATCAAGTTCATCCAGGGCGACTCCGGCCAGGCCATCCTGCGGGAGCACGGGTTCGTCCCGCCGGCCAACATCACCTGCCCGTGCCACGCCGGTGAATCCCGCTCGTCCTGAGCCTGTCGAAGGATGCTCCGCCTGACCTGGGAGATTCGGCGTATGTTCCTGTCGTCGGTCAACGGCAACCGTGGCGCGGTGTTGGGCGCGCTAGCACCGGCGGGTATGGCCGCCACCGTCCTCTACGTGCTGTTCATCGGCCTGCCCATCCTGGCGCTGCTGGTGCGGGCCGGCCAGGAGGAGGGATTCCTGGCCGGGCTGACCGGCCCCCTGGTGCTGCAAGCCCTGCGCCTCACGGTGGTCACCAGCGTCATCAGCCTGGTCATCGTGGTGGTGGTGGGAACGCCTTTCGCCCTGCTGCTGGCCCGGCAGGGGCCGACCAGCCGGCTGCTGCGCGTCATAGACACGTTTGTGGAGTTGCCCATCGTGCTGCCGCCGGTCGTGGCCGGCGTCGCCATGCTGATGGCCTTCGGGCGCAACGGCATGCTGGGGCCGGCCCTGGCCTCCGTGGGCGTCACGATCCCGTTCACCACCGTGGCCGTGATATTCGCGCAGATTTTCGTGGCCGCGCCTTTCTATATCAGGGCCGCCCGCATCGGGTTCGCCGGCGTTGACCCGGCGTATGAAGAAGTTTCGCAGACTTTGGGCGTCTCGCCGTGGCAAACCTTCTGGCGGTTGACCCTGCCCATGGCGCGGCCATCCCTGCTGACGGGGGCGACGCTGGCCTGGGCCCGGGCCGTGTCCGAGTTCGGCGCGACCATCATGTTCGCCGGCAACCTGACCGGACGCACCCAGACAATGCCGCTGGCGATAATGACCACCATGGAATCCAGCCTTGGCGCCGCCTTGGCGCTGGCCGCGCTGATGCTGGTCATGTCGGCGCTGTCCCTGGCCTTGCTGAGCTTCCTGCTCCGGTGCCGGGCGGAGGCATCGCGATGAACGACGCCGCGGTCAAGGGCCAATTCAGCGTCCGCGTCGGCGGCTTCAGTGTCGAACTCGCCTTCGCGGTGGACGCCGGCAGGGTGCTGGTGCTGTTCGGCCCGTCGGGGGCCGGCAAGACCACCGCGCTGCGCACCATCGCCGGCCTGGCGCGGCCCGAATCCGGTCGAATCGACATCGCCGGCCGCACCGTGTTCGCCGACAACGACGGCGAGCCGCCCTGCTGGGAGCCGCCCCATCGTCGCGGCGTTGGCTACGTAACCCAGCAGAACCACCTGTTCCCGCACCTGACGGTGGCGGAGAACATCGCCTACGGCCTGCCCGACCGGCGCGGCGACTCCGCCCACCGGCGGGTGTCCCACCTGATTGACCGGCTGCAACTGGCCGGGCTGGAGGACCGTCGGGTCTCGCAACTCTCCGGCGGGCAGCAGCAACGCACGGCACTGGCCCGCGCGCTGGCCCCGTCGCCCGACCTGCTGCTGCTGGACGAGCCGTTCAGCTCGCTGGACATGGAACTGCGGCGTTCGTTAGGGGCAGAGTTGCGCGCCGCCATCCGGGAACTCAACGTCCCGGTCATCATGGTAACCCACAGCCGGGAGGAAGCCCTGGCCCTGGGCGACGCGGTGCAGATCATCGACGCCGGCCGGGTGGTCGCGGAAGGGCCGCCGCTGCACGTGCTGGAGCAGCCGGGCCAGGGCCGGGTCGCCCGGCTCGTGGGTGTGGAGAACCTGCTCCGGATGCAAGTCGCCGCCCGTCTGCCCCAGGACGGCACCATGGTGTGCCAGGCCGGTGAACGCGCCCTGGAAACGCCGCTGGCCGATGGCTGCGCCGTCGGCGATGCCGTCACCGTGGGCATCCGCGCCTCCGACATCATCCTTGCCGCCGGCCCGCTGCCCCAGTCGTCGGCCCGCAACACCTGGGCCGGCGTGGTGTCCGCCGTCGAGCTGCGCCCGCCCGGCTACGAGGTGGCGCTGGACTGCGCCGGAACCGTCCTGCGCTGCCACATCACCGGCGCGTCGCTGGACGCCATGGGCATCGCGCCCGGCCAGCCGCTGTGGGCCATTTTCAAGGCATCGTCCTGTTTCCTGCTCACCGAGTGAACCTTCAGGTCAGTGGCCCTTGCCACACCGCCAAAAGCATGGCAATCTCCCTATCCGGTACATTGATAGCAACCGCGAGGAGGATCATCACGGATGGCCGGATATAAGGGGATATTATTCGACATGGACGGCGTGCTGGTGGACAGCGAGCCCCTGTTCCACAAGGCGGTCAACGTCATGGTTGAGCGCTGTGGCGCCGCCCCCATAACCGAGGAAGAAAACAACCGCTACCTGCTGGGCACCACTGTCGAAGAGACCTGGGTGCGGGTCAAGGAACTGCGCGACGTGCCGCAAACCCCGGCGGAATTGCTGGCCGGCTACAACGAGGTGGTGAAAGAGGTGCTGCGTTCCGACCTGGTCGCTCGCCCCGGCGTGCGCGATCTGATCGCCGAGGCCCAGCGCCGCGGCCTGCCCGTCGCCGTCGCGTCGTCATCGCTCCGGGAGTGGGTGAACCTCAAGCTGTCCGTGATCGGGCTGACCGACGCTTTCCCCGTCCGGCTGGGCGGCGATGACATCGAGAACGGCAAGCCGGCGCCCGACATCTACATCAAGGCGGCCCGGCTCATCGGCCTGGAAGCCACCGAGTGCATCGCCATCGAGGACTCGCCCATCGGACTGGCTGCGGCCTCCGCCTCCGGCGCGTACACCGTCTGCACCCTCACCGACTCGACCCGCCACCTGGATTTGTCGGCCGCCGACGTCATCCTCGAAAACCTGGAGGAATTCGACTACGGCCTGCTTGCGGAAGGCCCCTAACCCCGTCGTCGCCGGCGCAGCCCCGGTATTCCGGGGAAAACCCCTTCCTGCAACACCCATTGCAGCCGCTGCATCAGCGCTTGCGCCTCCTCGGCGTCCAGCAGCGTCAGCAGTTCCGCCACGTCGCCGGTGGGCGCAAGCAGTTGGCCGCAGAGCCGGCGCAGGGGTTCCAGCAACCGGTCGGGTATGGGTTCCTCGCCGAAGTCCCAGATCACCGTGCGGATCTTGGTGTCGGCGTGGAACGTCAGCCCCTGGTCGATGCCCCACAGCTTGCCGTCGTAGCCCCGCAGCACGTGGTTGGCCTTGCGGTCGGTGTTGTTGGCCACCAGGTCGAAGCAACACATCATCCTGAGCTGGTCGGCGTCGGATTCGTCCAGGCTGTCCCGGGATATGGTGTAATAGTTCTCCTTGGGGTCGTGATCGACGAAAAGCTGGGCCGACCCGACGCCGTGCGGCCCGTCCCGAATCACCGTGAGGGGAATGAAGTCCCAGCCCAGTATCCGGCTCAGCAGGTAGGCCGCGCACTCACGCTTGAACAGGGTGCCGCTGGGAAAGTCCCAAAGGGGAATTTCACCCTTGCGCGGCTTGTAGATCGCGTGCCCGTTGCGGCCGTCCAGTTCCAGCTCAGCCAGGAACGTGTAGTTGGAACCGTGGGGCGTCAGCTCCCAACTGAGGAACTCGCCGCGGGACAACAGGTCAAGGTCGGAAGGTTCGACTTCGGACACGAGCAAACTGGGCCGGCGTTCCGGCTAGCCGGTTTCAAATACCGCGTGGCCGTTGGCGCGGACGCACTGGTGGCCGTCCGGGTCAATCGGCGCGCCGCACAGGAAGCACGGGGGACGCCCCGAGGCGCAGATGCGCAACGCCTCGTCGGCCAGATCGGAACACTGCGTCATCGTCATCCAGAAACTGACCGAAGTTTGCGCTCCGGCGTCCGGATCATCCTCATCGCCTTCAAAGGCGTGCAGGACAAAGCAATTGGCGTCCTGGTCATACTGCAATTGCATCTGGCGCGCGTGGAAGTCCTGTTCCAGTGGATCGCCAGTCCACGGCGCTTCGCCGGGGGTACTGTCCTTGGACTGGGCGTCCTCGCCCAACTGCTTCACTGCCTGCTGCAGATACAGGCCCAACTGGAAAAGCTGCTCCTTCTCAAGCCAGATGTAAGACTGCGCCCGGCCTGCCTCGGCGACCAAACGAAAGGTGCGCCGGCCCGGGCGTCCGAAGGTCTCCGCGGTCACCGACTGGGCTGCGCCAAGCTTGTATCGTGCTTCCCGCTCTGCCATGCCGTTATGATAGTCGGCAACCCACGGACTGGCAAGGGCCGTCTAACTGCCGGATGAACCGTTGCGGGCACTGGGGGGCGGTTCCGTGAAAGGCTCGCCCCTGGCCTCGGCTTCCATCCTGCGCCGGTTCCATCCTTCCCACGCTGCGTTGGCTTCCGCTCGGGCCTCCCGTTGCTTTTTCTCCAAGTACAACCAGCCGAAAACCATAACCACTCCTTCCACGACGATCGGGCTGACTAGCGCCCAGAACACGGCGGCGCGCGTCGTGTCTTCCATTATCAACGATGGCGCTTGACGCCAACTCGGATTGTGTCCATCAAGGACGTGGATGTATGTGTAAAAGATCAACGTGGCGACGAAGCAAACGCTGAACGTCCAGAAATGCGGCCTGACCCGTTCTGCGGGCACGCCGAGGAAGGACACCCATTGCCGTTCGCCGCTCCTCTCCCTCTGGTTCATATGCTACTCACCCCGGATGCTCTCCGCAAGTAATCGTTCAGCCCAGCCCCCGGGCGCGGTATTGCAGGGCTTCCGCCAGGTGCGCCGGTCCGATCCGTTCCTCCTCCGCCAGGTCGGCTATCGTCTGCGCCACCTTGACCACCCTATGCAACGCCCGCGCCGACAGGTCCAGCGTTTGGGCGGCCCGCTGCAATAGCGCCTCGGTGTCGTCCTGTAAGGCGCAGTACTCCCAGATCTTCGACCCCGCCATCTCCGCATTTGAGAACGCCGCAGTTTCATCATCATTGCTGAACCGCCGTTCCTGGACCGCCCGCGCCGCCAGCACCCGCTCCCGCGCCGCCGCCGACGGTTCCGTTTCCGCCTGCGCCAGCAGGCTGTCGTACTCCACCGGCGGCACTTCCACGAATATGTCGATGCGCTCCAGCAGCGGCCCGCTGATCCGGCGCTGGTAGCGCGCCACCGCCGACGGGCTGCACACGCACTGCTTGCGCGGATGCGTGGCGTACCCGCATGGGCACGGATTCATCGCCGCCACCAGCATGAAACTGGCCGGATACGTCACCGTGCCGCTGACCCTGGTGATGGTCACCGTCTTGTCCTCCAGCGGTTGCCGCAGCGATTCCAGCAGCGCGTGCCCGAACTCCGGCAACTCGTCCAGGAACAGCACTCCCCGATGGCTCAGCGTGATCTCGCCGGGACGCAGCATCCGGCCGCCGCCCACCAGTCCGGCGTTGGATATGGTGTAGTGCGGCGCGCGGAAGGGACGCTGCGCGATCAGCGGGCTGTCCGGCGGCAGGTTCCCGCTCACGCTGTAAATCTTGGTGACCTCCAGCGCTTCGTCGGGCGTCAGGTACGGCAGGATGCCCGGCAGCGCCCGCGCCAGCAGCGTCTTGCCGGAGCCGGGCGGCCCGCTGAACAGGATGTTGTGAAACCCGGCCGCCGCCACCTCCAGCGCCCGCTTGGCGTGGTCCTGGCCGCGAATGTGGCACAGGTCGGTGTTGTCCGGCGGGTTGCGGTTGCCGTTGAGATAGACCCCGCTGTGCGGGTACGGCGCGATCACCGTCTCGCCCTGCAGGTGCGCCAGGAGTTGCGCCAGCGTAGCCACCGGATAGACCTGCATCCCGTCCACCAGCGCCGCCTCCGCCGCGTCCACCGCCGGCACGTACACCGCGCGGATGCCCTGCTCGCGCGCCACCCACACCATGGGCAGGATGCCGGCGGTGTGGCGCAGCCCGCCGTCCAGCGACAGTTCTCCCAGGAAGATGGCCGGCTCGGCGGGCGGCGCGGCCTGCCCGGTGCTGAACAGTATGCCGGCGGCGATGGGCAGGTCGTAGGCCGGCCCCGCCTTCTTCAAGTCCGCCGGCGCCAGGTTCACGGTGATGCGGCGCATGGGAAACTCGCAGCCGCTGTTGCGCAGCGCGGCCCGCACCCGCTCCTTGGCCTCCTGCACCGCCGTATCCGGCAGCCCCACGATGTGAAAAGCGGGCAGGCCCGGCGAAATATCGGTCTCCGCCTGTATGATCTGGCCGTCCAATCCGACCACCGCGCAAGTTTGAGCTGTTGCCAACATATCGACTCCTTGTATGTCCTGGTGAACCGTGTATCGAACAAATTTTCCGAAACACTATCATACAGAACGTAAGAGCGCAATAACGGGCCGTCACCAATTCGGGTCCGTTGCGGTTGGCCCCCGTTCTCCTATCGGCTACAATCAGCCCGATGACTACCACACTCAACGATACCGCAGATAGCGTAGCCGCCTCGTTGCGCGAGGGGATGCGGCACATCTCCAGCCGGGGGCAACTGGTCAACGAAGCGTCCACTCTGTCGCTGCTGATACAGCCGACGCTCAATGCGCTGGGCTATCCGGCGACGCACCGGATACCGGAGTACGGCGAGCAGCGGAACCGCCTTGACGAAGCCTGCTTCCTCAACGTGGTCAATTCCAGCCCCGGCCACGCCGCCGTTATCGTCGAGGCCAAAGAATACGGTACGGACTTTGACAAATCCGTGGGACGCTTCGGCTCCCCTGACCGTCAGATACAGCGTTATCTCAAGCAGCACGCCGCCAGTGGGCCGAATACGATCGGCGTGCTCACCGATGGAGCCAAATGGCGCATCTACCGACGTGCCGGGAACGCGGCTAATCCCGACGTTGAGTTTCTGGTTGAGTACGACTTCCAGACGCTAACACAGCCGGAACAATCTGCTCTGGTAGATTTCGCCCCAGACGTGCAGGTGTGGCTACGAGATTTAGTTGACCGACTGGCCCGCACCAGCATCGATTCTCGTACCATCCCTAGCCGCCGCCCGGCGCAAGTCAATCCGGCCGACGGTCTTTTTGCCGCTATCGCCGAAAACTTGCAGCCCGACTACATTTTGCGCCAATTGTTGGATGAACCACAGGTGATGGCGCAAACCAACCTGGCCGATGAGGTCGTTCTGCAAGGCATCCGCAAGGATGTGCATGATAACGATTGGGAAACCTACGCCTACAGTCCCGCGATTCCCTTGCAGTCCGACAATCCAACGCTGACCGGCAACCGCGCCGTTATTGCCGCCGTACAGTATCGCCATGACCCTGCCCTGGGCCTGAGTCGCCCTGACGTTGCTCTTTGCGCTCGAACCTTCGCCAGCGCCAGCGACTCCGCCGCCGCCGTCGTTATGGCCTACTCCGCCGCGCCTGACGACAGTATCGAGGCCCGCTTGGCCGTGGCCGCTGGCGGCCAAGTCAATATGACTGCGGCTTTTGACCCCACCTTGCCTGCCCCGTCGGCCCGGACCGCCATCGGACAACTATTGCCGCTGCTCCACGACCCGGGTGATGGTGTGGCTGCCGACAAACTGCTGTCCCCGCTGGAAGCCGCGCCGCTGCGTCAGCGATTCTACCGTGAAGTCGCCCAATGGACGGGCCGGATGCAAAAGGACAAAGACCGGCCGCAGCGGCAGGCCATTCTCCGCCACCTGGTGCGCGTGATGTTCGCCTGGATTCTCAAAGAGGAAAACGTCATCCCGCCGGAACTCTTTGAACGCGCCTTCGTCAGCGCCCACTTGGACGACGCCGGGCGTTACCATGCCGACGTGCTGCGGTTCCTCTTTCACCAGCGTCTCAACGTGCCCCATCCGGTGCGTTCCGCCCACGCCGTCGCCGCCGTACAGGACGCCATGGAGCAGACGCCGTTTCTCAACGGGTCACTGTTCGCCGAGCATAGCGACGATGATGAGCTGGACATCGCGCCGGCGGATTACTGGAGCGCCGACGAAAATGAACCCGGCCTGTTCACCATCCTTTCCCGTTATCACTGGACAATGGACGAACACCGGCCCGGCGAAAGCGAGCAGACCCTTGACCCGGAACTGTTGAGCAACCTCTTTGAGCGGCTGATCACCCCCACCGAGGAAGGCACCGAGCCGCCGCTACGCCAGCCCCAAGGCACGTACTACACGCCGGCGGACGTGGCCGACGAAATGGTGAAAGACGCCCTGGCCGCCGCCGTGCGGGATTACGCGCCGGACAACGTCAGCGATGCGGAACTTCTGGACCTGTTCGGCAGCGCCGACGCGCCGCTGCCGGCAATGACGCCGACGCAGCGGGTACGGTTGACCCGGCGCATCAAGGAATTGCGGATTTTCGACCCCGCCGTCGGCTCCGGCGAATTTCTGTTCAGTATGCTGTTGGCGTTGCAGCGCGCCTTGGGCAAGCTGGAACCCGACGCCGCCAATCCCGCCGAGGACATCATCAAACGCCAACTGGCCGGCCAGGACATTCACCCGCTGGCGGTACAAATCGCACGGCTGCGGCTCTTTATCGCCATCACCGCCGCCCGCCGAAACGAGCCTACGGATGAGCCGCTCCCCAACTTAGAGGCGCGCATTGTATGTGCCGACACGTTGGAAACTGTCGCCAACTCGGATTGGCGCCCCGACCGTCCCGGCCAGTTTGACACCGCAGACCCCGAACTCATCGCCGCCCTCACCGCAGTCGGCGAGAATCGGGCCAACTGGTTCGGCGCCCACACCGAGGACGACAAACAGGCGGTGTTGAAACAGGACAAGGACTTACGCGCCAACCTCTCTCAGATGTTGAAGCAGAAAGGCGAACTGGTCAGCCCTGAGTTGGTACACTTCGCCGAGTCGCCACTCTATAACATCAACCCTACGCCGGCGCGCACCGACGCCAGGCTCCTGTTCTATGAAAACCCCTGGCGCGGTTTTGACATCGTTATCGGCAACCCGCCCTACGAAGCGCTGTCCAAGTCCATGGACCGAGATAGAGTAAACGCGCTGAAAACGGACAAAGGGTATCAGACCACCAACGTGGGCGACCTGTACTCGCTGTTCTGCGAAACGGCGCTGGCGTTGGCAAAACCCGCCGGAGGTGTTGTTACGGTGATTGTCCCGCTCTCCATATCATTTGGAGTCCGGCAACGGTCGCTGAGGGCGGTGTTTGAAAGCCGATGCCGTGAAATCAATTTACGGCAATACAATAACAACCCTAGTATGATGTTTCATACTACGCCTACGACGCTAGACCCGCGGAACCGACAGCGAGTAACCATCGCTGCCGCGATTACAGGTAACTTTGAGCGTGTAATCAGGTCAACGGGACTACAAAGGTGGCCGTCTGACGAACGCGACTTGTGCCTACAGCAGCGCGAAACCGCCCGCTTGCCCCAATTCGGAGCTAGTATCCCCCAGCACGTCACTAGGCAATGGCCGCGCATCCCAACGCAAGAATTGGCGGATATGGTTGAGAGGATCGTTGCGCAAAAGAAAGCCGTTGGGAGTTACAACGGAGCTGGTGGCCTGAATGCAGCTATTCAAGTAGCGGCGGAATACTTCATCAGTACAATCCCAGCGGGTAGCGTATCGCCAAGAACGGAGCAATTGCTGGCAGTGCCTAGTGGTGACGACTTGCGCCTGCTAATGGCGGCGCTCAACGGTCACGTCGCCTATGCGTGGTGGTGGATGTATGGTGACGGGTTCCACGTGAAATCCAGTGATTTTGCCGCGCTAACCATTCCGGACACTTGGGTTGAAAATCCGCAACCTGCAATAGACATAGGCCAACGTCTTATTGACGCCATGCCAGAGTGCCAAGTGGAGATAACCATACACAGGAAAGTCTGGCGCAACGTGAACTTCCATCTCAAGCCGGACTTGATAGCGGAGCTGGACCGGATGCATATAGCAGCGTTAGGGCTGCCAGAGGAACCGCTGCTGACGCGCCTGCGCATCATGCGTTCCAACTGCTATTGGAACTATCCTGCCGCGTAGCCACACCCACGCGTACCCGCTTTCTCTCGCGGGGAGAATCTAATGACACTCTCCCCTTGCCTAAACCCGCCGCCCATCCGTACCATTTAACTATCCAACCGCCTAGATCCATCCCGCCGCCCAACTCCAACCCGCGGTCGAATGCCCTACTCGAAACGCCGCTCCCCCAAATCCTTTCGCCGGCCCGCCAAAACCGCCTATATCGCCACCAAAACCCGCCCAATCCGCCCCCATTTACCCCCGTATCTCGCCCCAACTCCCTACTCAAATGATAGGAAATGAGCGGAAATAAGCGGGATTTTGCCAAAATCGCCACCATCCCACCTTACTCCCATGAAAGCCCCTGGTGTGATGGAATCGCCCTTCGCCCCGGCGCGTATGTTTGCCGTCAGGTATAATTCCGCCATACCTGTCCGCGCCGTCCCGCAGCAAGGAGAGCGCCATGACCACCGCTAACATTTACGTCAAGACGCCGCCGGATCCGGGCCGTTTCCGACTGCCCGACATCCCACAGCGAGGGCCAGATGAAGTGACCAGCCACAAGCAGCTTACCCACACTGGCCATGCCCACCACTTGGCCGTCCATCTGGGCAATCCCGAAACCACGCTGGTGACCGCCGACCGTTGGATCATCGCCGCGCCGAGCACCTTTCGGGAACTGGCCCGCTATCCTGACCTGCTGGTGGCCTTTGACGTGAACCCGGCGGCCTACGAAGCCAGCAACGGGTACATCATCTCGGAACAAGGCAAGCCGCCGGACTTCGTGCTGGAGGTAGCGTCGGAAAGCACGGGGAGCCTGGACGTAGGGGCGAAACGGAACGACTACGCCAGGTTGGGGATACTGGAATACTGGCGGTTTGACGAGACGGGGCAGTATCACGGGGCGCGGCTGGCTGGAGACAGATTGGCGGATGGCGTGTACGTACCGATCCAGATCGACCAGCTGCCGGACGACGTGTTGCAGGGGTACAGCCGGGCGTTGAACGTGTTGTTGCGTTGGGAGAACGGCGCGCTGGGGTGGCACGACCCGGCGACGCAAGATCACATCGCCACGTTTGAGAGTGAGCGGGCGGCGCGGATGCTGGAGCGCGAGGCACGGATTCGGGTGGAGGCTGAGCGCAATGCAGCAGCAGCCCGCGTGCGTGAGCTGGAAGCGCAGCTGCAACGGCTGCGCGACGACTGACCGACCACCAACGGCGCCTATATTTGCAGTCGGGTATAAATGACGGTGGGCGTGGGGAATGACGGGCCTAGGCGCGCTTTGCCATCGCTGCCAACCTAATCTATACTCGACGCATGGACATACAGTTTGAAATCGGCGACCCGTCCCGACCTCGCGGCCACGCCCTGCTCTACTTCCGCGTGGACACCGAACCCGACCACGTTTACGGCACCTACATCGTCACCCTGCCCATCACCGCCGACCTCACCAAGTACGTCCCGCCCTTCCTGGCTGCCCACCTGGGCAGCGGCGACACCGGCCCGCTGGCCAACTTCGCCGCCTTCGCCATGCCGCCCATGTCCGAGCTTGTCGAGGGCGGCTACGACCGGCTGGTGCAGCTGGCCAACCTGCGCAGCGACGACCTCGTGTACGGCGGCAGCATGTTTTCCTACGACCTGGCCCGCATGATGGAGTCCGTGGCCAGCGCCGTGCAGGAATACTCCGACGCCTGGAACGAAGCCGCCGGAGCCACCGGCGCCGCTGCCGCGTCCATCCCCGCCGATGACGCCGCCATCGCCCTGGGCGTCCCCGGCCAGCCCGCCGGCGCGTCCGACCCCGACGAAAGCGACACCCAGGGTCTCGGCGTCAACGAGGTGCTGTGGAGCTTCATGAGCGAGGGCGACCGCCTGGCCGAAATGGGCCGTCTCCTCGGCCGCCTGCGCTTCGCCCAGGAGGGCAACGACGCCACGGCCATCGCCGACATCACCGCCGAGATGACCGCCCTGGGACGCCACCTGCCCGACGAGTTCAGCATCGACACCCTGGTCGCCAACGCCGGCGACACCGGCCCCGTCGCGGCCCAACTGGCCCAGCTCTACCTGGACCGCTGCTACCGCCTGTCCTCCGGCGACGCCGAGCAGGTGCGCCGCATCGAGGAGGCCATCCGCAACCTGGAGCGCCGCGGGCCCGCCGGTTCTTGACACCCCCGCGCCGCCGACCCTACACTCCCTCCGTTCCAACCCCAACATCAGCATCAGGAGGTCCTCCCCGATGACCGAAGCTCGTCTCACGCACCCCCACGCCAAAGTCTCCGCCGCCATGGTGGATTCCGCCCGCCGCTGGCTGGCCAGCTTGGACAGCGCCCAGCGAGACAAGGCCACCTATCATTACCTCGACGGCGAGCGCATCTTCTGGTACTACCCGCCGCTCAACCGCCACGGGCTGCCCCTGCGCGACATGACCGAGCAGCAGCGCGCCCTGGCCCTGGAACTCATGGCCACCGGCCTCACCGAGGAGACCAACCGACAGGCCAACCTCATCATCGAGCACGAACTGGTCCTCGGCCCCCTGGAAGCGGAATGGGGACAGGTCACCTTCTCGCGCGACCCCGAGCTGTACTACTGGACCGTCTTCGGCGAGCCGGGCCGCCACGACCCCTGGGGCTGGCGCGTGGAGGGACACCACCTGTCCGTCCACTACAGCGTGTGGGGAGACCAGGTGCTCGCCGTAACGCCCTTCTTCCTAGGCGCCAACCCGGCCGAAGTCCGCAAGGGCCCCAAGGAGGGCCTGCGCATCCTGGGCCGGCGCGAAGACCTGGCCATCGAGCTGATGGCGACCCTGGACGCCGGGCAGCGCAGCAAGGCCGTCATCCACGACCAGGCGCCCTGGGACATCCTCGGCTACAACACCAGCAAGCAGCCCGTCCACAACGATGAGGGCCTGGCCGCCCGTGACATGAACGGCACGCAGCAAGAAATCCTGATGACCCTCATCGCCGAGTACGTCAACGGCGCGCCCGCGCCCGTCGCCGAGCAGCGCCTGGCCACCATCCGCGAGTCCGGCCTCGACGACTTCCGCCTGGTGTGGGCCGGCGGCCTGGACCGCAGCCGCGACCACTACTACCGCATCCACGGCGGCCAGTTCATAGTCGAGTTCGACAACATCCAGAACGGGGCCAACCACATCCATTCGGTGTGGCGCGACGTCGAAAACGACTTCGCCCAGGACGTCCTCCGCGACCACCGCCTCATGTACCACGTCCTGTAGCCACCCGGCGCAATCACGAACCACCGGAGCGCACCATGCCCAAGTATCTATACCAAGCCAACTACACATCCGCAGGAATGCAGGGACTGCTCAAAGAGGGCGGCAGTTCCCGCCGGCAGGTCTTCGCGGACCTCGCCGCGGAGCAGGGCGGCGCGCTGGAGGCGTTCTACTACGCCTTCGGCGGCGCGGACCTGTACATGGTCTTTGACCTGCCCGACGCCACCACGGCGGCGGCCATCTCGCTGGTCATCACCGCCGGCGGCGCCCTCAGCATCAGCACCGTGCAGCTGATCACCCCCGAGGAAATCGACGCCGCCGTCAACAAGACCGTCAACTACCGCCCGCCCGGCGCGTAGCTCGACGCATCACCATCAACGCAAGCAGGGGCGGGTCCGGTACCCGCCCTTTCCAAGAAAAACTACCCAGGAAGGTGTTGTTATGCCCACCATGACCGGCGGCCAGGCCCTGATGCGTTCGTTGTACTACGAAGGCGTGCGCGTGATTTTCGGACTCCCCGGCGTGCAGCTTTACCACGCCCTCGACGCCCTCAACGACGTCCCCGGCATCCGGTTCATCACCACTCGCCACGAGCAGGCCACCACCTACATGGCCGACGGCTACGCCCGCGCCAGCGGCGAGATCGGCACGGCCTTCATGGTGCCCGGACCCGGCCTGCTCAACGCCTCCGCCGGCCTCAGCACTGCCTACTCCGCCTCGTCGCCCGTCCTGGTCGTCTGCGGCCAGATTGAGCGCGACCTGATCGGCGTGGACCGGGGCATGCTCCACGAGGTCAACGACCAGCAGGACACCATCCGGCCCGTCACCAAGTACGTGCGCCGCATCATGACCACCGAGGAGGCCCCCGAGGCCGTCCACGAGGCGTTCCGCCAGCTCAAGACCGGCCGGCCCCGTCCTGTGGAGGTCGAAATGCCGCCGGAGACCATGGCCGACCCGGGCGAGGTCACGCTGATCGAAGCCGAGGGTTACGCCCGGCCCGCCGCGCCCGACGAGCAGGTGGCCGAGGCCGCCCGCATCCTGGCCGGCGCGCAGCGTCCGCTGATCTGGGCCGGCGGCGGCGTCATTTCATCCGAGGGTTCACAGCCGCTGGTGCGCCTGGCCGAGCGGTTGCAGGCTCCGGTCATCACCACCGCCGAGGGCAAGGGCGCCATCGACGACCGCCACCCGCTGGCCTTGGGCGCGCTGCGCCTGCGCAACGACCCGGTGGCGAAGAGCGAGCCCAACTTCGACGTGATCCTGGCCGTCGGCACCCGCCTGGCCTTCCCCGCCTGGCTGGGTGGACAGCGCGTCGTCCAGATCGACATCGACCCCGAGGAACTGGGCCGCAACTATGAGAACACCTACGGCGTGCAGGGCGACGCCCGCACCGTCATGGAGCAGGTGGACGCCAGGCTGGCCGAGTCCATCGCGCCTGGATCCCGCCCGTCCATGGCCGACGAGGTGGTGGCCCTGCGCAAGCGCCGGCGGGACACTGCGCTGACGCCTGAACCCCAGGAGTCGCTGCTGGCCGCCGTCCGTTCCGCGTCGCCGGACGACACCATCCTGGTGTCCGGTATGACCCAGCTGGGCTACTACGCCCGCGCCTTCTGGCCCACCTACGAGCCGCGCACCTTCATCACGTCCAGCTACTCCGGCAACCTGGGCTACGCCTGGCCCACCGCGCTGGGCGCCAAGGTGGCCCAGCCCGACCGGCCGGTGGTGGCGCTGTGCGGCGACGGCGGGTTCCTGTTCAACTCGCAGGAACTGGCCACGGCGGTGCAGCACGGCATCAACGCCATCGCGGTGGTGTTCAACGACAACGCCTACGGCAACGTCCTGCGCGACCAGGTCAACCGCTTCGACGGTCGCGTCGTCGGCGCCGAACTGCACAACCCCGACTTCGTAAAACTGGCCGAAGCCTACGGGGTCAAAGGCGTCCGAGCCGAAGGCCCCGAAGCGTTGGAGTCAGCGCTGAAGGACGCGATTGCCGCCGACGCGCCGGCGCTGATCGAAGTGCCGGTAAGCATGATGCCGACGCCGTTTGAGGTGTAATCATCCCCTCTTCTTCGATGGGAGAGGGTTAGGGTGAGGGTGATCGCTAGGAGGTACGATGCCAACGACTGTCGCCAGTCCTTCAAGCAATCAAAACCAGTTACTGCCGGACGACCGAGGCGTTCACGACTGGTATCGCTTCGTCCTGTCCTTTCCGCCGCACTTGGTCAGAACGTACATCGAAAGGTTCGGCATTGATGAATCTCAGGTTGTCCTGGATCCTTTCTGCGGCGCGGGAACGACGCTGGTAGAGTCCAAGAAATCCGGTATCGCCAGCGTGGGGATGGATTCTCATCCGATGGCTTATTTCGCGAGTTCGGTCAAGGTTGACTGGTCAATGAGCGCTGATCGCGTACTGGCTTATGCCGGTCAGGTCGCTGAGTCTTTCAACGAGACCATGGCAGATGTGGAACAGAATGCGCTCATCCGCGATAGTGACACGCTCCAACATACCGATTCACTCATAGGACTCCTGGGCCCCGAAGAATCCAAGTTGCTTATAAAAGACTCAATCAGTCCCAAGCCGGTTCTGAAGACATTAGCCTTGTTACACAAGATTAACGAACATGGGGACGCTAGCCTCCGCAACATCGGGCGGCTCGCCCTCGCCGGAGCGCTTGTGAATGGTGTGAGTAATTTGAAATTCGGACCTGAGGTGGGTGTAGGACGAATTAGAGCTGACGCCCCTGTCTTGGAAACTTGGGGTGAACGCATTCAACGGATGGCCGACGACTTGCGGTTCGTCCATGACCGAACAGACATCCCGGCACGCGTCATCAAATTCGACGCCCGAAACATGGAGCAGGGGCTCGCGCCTGAATCTGTGGACGCAGTTATCACTTCTCCGCCATACCCAAACGAAAAAGACTACACTAGGACCACTCGTTTGGAGTCGGTTTTGTTGGGCTTGATTACGAGCCGCAATGAACTGCGGCAAGTCAAACAGGACCTCCTGAGGTCAAACACCAGAGGGGTCTATAAAGACGATGCCGATGATCGATCTGTGGACGGCTTCCAAAGCATCGCCGAAATCTCCGACGCAATAGAACGCCGGCGTATCGAACTGGGCAAAACATCAGGGTTTGAACGGCTGTACGCCAGGGTAACCAGGTTGTATTTCGGCGGCATGTTCAGGCACCTCTCTTCTCTGAGAACTGTTCTGCGACCGGGCGCGAAACTGGCGTATGTCGTAGGAGATCAAGCATCGTTCCTGCGTATAATGATTCCCACAGGTCAGATAATAGCGGACATTGCTGAATCGTTAGGTTATCGTGTAATCGACATTGACCTCTTCCGCACCAGATTTTCCACCGCAACAGGTCAGCACTTGCGGGAAGAAGTTGTTGTGCTGGAATGGTCCAGCGATTAACAAGAAGGCGTCTCATATGCGTGCACCGAACCGATATGAACAAATTTTGACCAAAGTTTTCTTCGACCACTATGTGGAGGGTTCCCGACAGGTTGAATTTACCCGGCAGGACCTCATCGACGCTGCCGAAGAACTCGGCTTGGACCGTCCCCTCAACATCGGAGACATACCGTACAGTTTTCGACACAGAGGTTTGAGACCCGCTCAGATCATGGAAACCGCGCCCGATGGCGAAACATGGCTCTGGCGGAGCGGCGGAACCAGCATCTACCGGCTCGTAATGGTTCCGGATAGACCTATCGCGCCGAATCAGAACCTGGCGGTTACCAAAATACCGGATGCTACCCCTGGGATTGTAGCGTGGCATTCCCAAAGCGATGAGCAAGCGTTGTTGGCGCGCCTGCGCTACAACCGCCTGATTGACATCTTCTTGGGAATAACCTGCTATTCGCTGCAAAACCACTTGCGGACTACCGTTGAGGGCATCGGACAAATCGAAACGGACGAGATCTATGTGGGGATAGACAGGCGAGGATCGCAGTACGTCGTGCCGGTGCAAGCGAAATCTGAAAACGACCAGATCGGACGAGTGCAAATCGAGCAGGATATTTCTTTGTGTGAGGAAAGGTGGACTGCGCTCATCTGCCGCCCGATAGCCGCTCAAATGATGGGGAACGACACCATTGCCCTGTTCGAGTTTGAGCTACAGGCCGATGACGTTAAGATAGTGTCGGAAAGGCACTATCAACTCGTCGAACCGGAACAAATGACGACAGAGGATTTGCAGTCGTATCGACAACGCTCATTGGACTGATACCTCCTACCCATCCCCACAAAATCAATGTCGCCCAACTTTTTGTGAATCACGTGCTTTTTGTGGCCAAAAGCCGCCCAATCGCCCCCCACAATCACCCATAATCCCCAAAACCCCCAGTTCAGACAACCTCCGCCCCGGTGACACTCCCCCCTTGCTCTAACCCCTCCCCCATCCGTACCATATTACCCAGCGCCCAAATCCAACCCGCCACTCAGGCCCGCGAGAGCCGTCCCAATGCCCACTTCCAAACACCGCGAACCCCGCTCCCCCAAACCCGCTCACCTGCCCGCGAATACCGCTAAAACCGCCACCAAAACCCTTCCCTCGGCCCCCAAATCAGCCCCACGACCCGCCTAATACCATACTTGAATTAGCGGAAATGAGAGGAAATGAGCGGGAAATCGACCTTTCCGCTCGCCTGATTGTCCCTTGTGCTATCATGCCCACGGCGGCGGGCCTTATCGCCGTCCATCCGGCATTCCGCGTTACGCATTGCATCCATCGCAGGAGGTAATCATGGCTGGAAACTACACCATCAGCGTCGGCACCGTCGGCGGCGGGCTCTCCGTAAGCCCCGACGGCGGCGAATCCTGGAACCGCATCCGCGACCCGCTGCCCAGCGAGTGCAACATCCGCGCCCTGGCCGTCGATCCCAACCACAAGAACCGCATCTACGCCGGTTCCGACAACGGCCTCTTCCGCTCCAACGACAACGGCTTCACCTGGCAGTACGTCGAGTCCCCCATGGATGACTACCAGATCTGGTCCGTGGGCATCGACCCCGAGGACTCCGACACCGTGTTCGTCGGTACCCGGCCCAACGCCTTCCGCTCCCGCGACGGCGGCGAGACCTGGGAGTCCCTGGACCTGGGCGTCCGCATGCCCTGCCCCATCGGGATTCCGCGCACCACCAACATCATCGTTGACCCGCGCGACACCCGCACCGTCTGGGCCGGCATCGAGGTGGACGGCGTGTACCGCAGCCTGGACGGCGGCGACAACTGGACCCGCCTGCCCGACCTGGGGCCCGACCCCTTCCACGGCGACATCCACGGCATGGCCCTCAAGCCCGGCCCCGACGCCGCCATCTACTGCACCACGCCCTTCGGCATCTCCACCAGCAACGACGAGGGCGAGAGCTGGGAGCTGCACGAGTTCCCCCGCTTCCACGAGGCCGACATGCGCTCCTACTGCCGCGGCATGGTCATCAAGCCCGGCGAGTCCAGCACCATGTTCGTGGGCAACGGCGACACCATCCCCGGCGTGACCGGCGCCATCCGCCGCACCCAGGACGCCGGCGGCTCGTGGGACGCGCCCAACATGTCGCAGACGCCCAACTCGGTGGTGTACTGGTTCGCCGCCAGCCCCCACGTGGACGACGTGATGGTGGCCGCCAGCATCTACGGCTACGTGTACGTCAGCACCGACGGCGGCGAGAACTGGGACAAGCTCCAGAAGGAGTTCGGCGAAATCCGCTCCCTGGCCCTGACCCCCAACGACTAACTGGAAATACCCCCGTCATTCCGGCGAAAGCCGGAATCCAGGGACCAGGCCCCTCTTCCGCCAGGTGAGAGGGGCTTTTGATGCTACAATGCCTGCGCCGCAAGCGGCGAGTTTTCACTACTCTGGAGCGCAGCAATGCCAACCTTTGACTCCGACGGCGTGCAGATCTTCTACCAGTCCACCGGCGAGGGCTTTCCCCTCATCTGGAGCCACGAGTTCGCCGGTTCCTACGAGAGCTGGGAGCAGCAGGTGCGCTACTTCAGCCACCGCTACCGCGTCATCACCTACAACGACCGCGGCTATCCGCCCTCCGAGGTGCCCACCGACCCCGAGGCCTACTCCCAGGACATCACCATCGAGGACCTGCGCCGCCTGATGGATCACCTAGAACTGGACCAGGCCTACATCGGCGGCCTGTCCATGGGCGGTAACGTCGCGCTCAACTTCGCCCTGCGCTACCCCGAACGCTGCAAGGCCATCATCGTGGCGTCGGCCGGCTCCGGCACCACCCATAACGAGGCGTTCCGCACCGGTGGCGAGGCCATGGCTGCCCGGCTGCTGGCCGAGGGCACGCCGCCCGTGATGAAGGACTACGGCAGCGGCCCGACCCGCGTGCAGTTGCAGCGCAAGGACCCGCGCGGCTACGAGGAGTTCATGCGCCTGCTGTTCGGGCACAACGCCCGCGGCTCGGCCTACACCTTCCGCGGCGTCCAGCTCAAGCGCTCCACCATCGACCAGCTAATCCCGCAGATGAACGCCTGCCAGGTGCCCACGCTCATCCTCATCGGCGACGAGGATGACCCCTGCGTCGAGCCGTCCATCATGATGAAACGACACATCCCCAAGAGCGGCCTGGCGGTGCTGCCCCAATGCGGCCACGCCATCAACCTGGAGGAACCGGCCCTGTTCAACCAACTGGTCTCCGACTTCCTGTCGTCCGTCGAAGCCGGCAAGTGGGCCGACCACCCATTGGGCGATACCCCGTACAGCACCGGCTCCCGGTAGCCTACCGCCCCCAGCCCACGGGAATCACCTCCCGGAACTCCCGCATCGCCTCGATGTGCTGTTCTACCGCGCTGAGCGGGCCGCGCCTCGCTTCCGCCATGACGTGGGTGCCGCCCAGGGACTGCCAGCCCTCGACCTCGGCCAGCCATTCTTCCGGCGACTTGCCGGGCATCCGGATGCGGCCGGCCAGGCCAACGTCCTCAGGCTGGCGGCCGGCCTCGGCGATGTAGGTCTGCATCTTGTCCAGCACGCCCCGCGCCGTGTCGCCCGGCGGGAAGCTGGGGAACCAGCCGTCGCCCATGCGGGCGATGCGTCGCAGTACCACGTCCCTGGGCACGGGGCCGGCCGTCCCGCCGGCGCCGAACCACACCGGTATGGGTCGCTGCACCGGCAACGGCTTGATGCCGGCAGCCCGCACCGTGTGCCAACGGCCCTCAAAGTCCACCACCTCCTGAGTCCACAGGGCGCGCATCAGGTCAATCTGCTCCTCCGAGCGGATGCCACGGTTCGTAAAGTCCTCGCCCAGCGCCTCGAACTCCACGTGGTTCCAGCCCACGCCGATGCCCAGCGTGAGACGGCCGCCGCTCAGTACGTCGATCTCCGCCGCCTGCTTGGCCACCAGCGCGGTCTGACGCTGGGGCAGGATCAGGATGCCGGTAATCAGCCGGATCTTCGTGGTGATGGCGGCGATGAAGGCCAGCGTGGTCAGCGACTCGTGGATTACGCTGTGGTGGGTGTAGTAGTGGTCCCGCACATGCTGGTGGTGCGCCGGGTCCGCGCCCAGCACGTGGTCGGCGATGAACAGGTAGTCGAACTCCATGCCCTCCACGGCCTGCACGTAGTCGCGGATGGCCGCCGGGTCCGGGCCGATCTCAGTCTGCGGAAAAATTGCGCCAATCTGCATGAAATCTCCTCTAAATCCGGCCCTGCGTTAACGCCGGTACTCGTCGCCGCAGTCGCCGATCATCCGGTACAGGTCGCGGGCGCCGGCCGATGCCTCGTCAATCGCCCGGTAATCGTCCGTATCCAGTTGGAAGCTGAACACCCGCGCGTTCTCCGCGATGTGCTCGGCCACGCCCAGGCGCGCCCCGATGATCACGCCGGCCACGACGTTTTTCTCCAGGATGTACCTTGACGCCACGTTGGCGATGCTGACGCCGTGCTTGTCGGCGATGGCTCTCAACGCAGTCAGCAGCCGTTGGAACAGGTCCCAGCCGCCCCAGGCGTCCACCATCTGCTTGTACTTGCGCAGGCTGGCGGTGTTCAGCGCGCCGCCGCCCGGCTCCGGCTGGCCCAGGTAGCGGTCGGACAGCAGGCCACCGCACAGCACGCCGTAGGGCAGCAGCCACACCCGCTGCTCCTCGCACACTGCCGTCATCTGCACCTCCGGCCGGCGGTCGATCAGCGAGTACTGCACCTGGTTGGACACCACCCGTACCCCGTGGTCGGCGATGTCCCGCAGCCGTTGGGTGTCGAAGTTGGTCAACGCCACGCGATGTAGCTTGCCTTCGTCCCGCAACGCCGCCAGGTGCTCCAGCGCGTCCAGGTAGCGCCGGTCGGCGTACTCCCACCAGTGGAATTGCAGCAGGTCCAGCCGCTCGACGCCCATGCGCCGCAGCGAGATGTCCACGTTGTTCTCGACAATCTGCCGCGTCATCGGCCCCGGGCGCGGCACCCACTTGGTGAACGCCTGCATTTCCGACAGCGCGTCTGCGCCTCGCGCATCGGCCAAACGCCGCCGGAACTCGCCGATAAAATCCTCGGCCGGCCCGTAGTGGTCGGCCAGGTCCCACGTGGTGAACCCGGCGTCATGGTAGGCCAGCATCGCGTCCAAAGCGGCTGCGGGATCGATGCGGCCATGCGCTCCCGACACCTGCCACATGCCGTTGAGCACACGGCAGATGGGCAGGCCATCGACGAACCGCAGTCGTGCTTCTTGTGGGAGGGTCATAGTTGGCGATATCTGAAGGCAGGGTGCATTAGCGCGCTCCGATTGTACCACCCAACGGCGAGCGCATCCCGTCCCTGTGTTACGATGGCCGCACTTTACTGGCCCTCAATCCAGCCATTCCGCATTGACCACAGGAGGCCTCCGCCATGACTACCCAGCAGCCCATCAAGATAGGACTCATTGGCGCCAACATCCACGTGGGCTGGTCGCCACGCGCGCACCTGCCGGCCCTGGCCGCGCACCCCGACTTCGACCTCGCCGCCGTCTGCACCACCCGCCAGGAATCAGCCGACGAGGCCAGGGCCGCCTTCAACGCCGGCAGCGCGTGGGACGACTACAACCGTATGCTGGCGGACGCCGACATTGAGGCCGCCACCATATCCCTGCGCGTGCCCAGCCACTACGAACCGACGACGGCCGCCTTGCGCGCCGGCAAGCACACGTTCACCGAATGGCCCCTGGGCCGCACCACCGACGAGGCGGTTGAGATGGCCGACCTGGCCCGCCAGCAGGGCGTCAAGACCGCCGTCGGCTTGCAGGCCCGCGCCAATCCCGCCGTCGCCCATCTCAAGAACCTCATCGAAGACGGCTACGTGGGCCGCGTCATGACCTGCCACGTTCGCCTGATGCGCGAGGGCGTGCTGTCCCGCGACTCCGGGCGGACCTGGCAGCGCGACAACGAGCTGGGCGCGCACACCCTCACCATCGCCTGCGGCCACACCATCGACGCCCTGTGCAGCATCGTGGGCGAGTTCGCCGACGTGTCCACCGTGGTCAGCACCCAGGCCGGCACCTGGCACGAGACCGATACCGGAGAGGACCTGCCGGTCACGTCGCCCGACAACATCCTGGTCAGCGGCAACCTGCAAAGCGGCGGCGTAGCCTCCGTGCAGATCGGCAGCACCCCGTGGGCCGGCAGCGGCTACCGCATGGAGATTTACGGCGAGGAGGGCACGCTGGTCGCCGTGTCCGTGGACTCGCCGCAGCTGCAGCAGGTCAGCATCCGGGGGGCGCGGGGCGGCAGCAACGAATTGCAGGAACTGACGCCGGCCGAGGAACTGCACCTGGCGCCCGAAATCCCCGGCGGCGCGGCCTACAACGTGGGCCAGCTCTACAGCCGGTTCGCCGCGTCCATTCGTGGCCAGGAGAACGGCGACGCGCTGCCCGACTTCGACCACGCCGTAACCCTGCACCGCTTCATCGACGCCATCCGCCAGTCCAGCGACGAAGGCCAGCGCATCGCCGTGGCGTAGGGCTGCCGGTCAGAATGGTACAATGGCCTCGACGCCGGAACCTGGGGAGTTGCGATGACCACTGGCATTGACATCAGAACGGGGATGCGTATGACCCTCGACGAGTTCCTTAATCTGCCCGAAATGGAGCAGCGGATTGAACTGCATGATGGGGTCTTGTACGTAATGCCGCAAGCCAATTTTAACCACCAGAATCTAGGCAAGATGCTCACCCACTACCTGACCGCACAGATCGAGTTGGAAGGACTTGGTGTGGTCTTGCCTCCGATTGACGTGGTGTTGTTCGACAACACTACCGTAGCGCCGGACATCGTTGTTGTGCGCTCGGGAAGGGTCGATATTATGCGCGACCTCCGCTTCCACGGTGCCCCGGACATCGTGGTGGAAGTCTTGTCTTCCGACCGGAGTCGGGATCTGGTGGATAAGCGAAGGCTGTACGAAATAGCCGGCATCCCCGAGTACTGGATTCTGGACGGCGACGCGGACACGCTAACCTCGCTGGAATTGGGTGACGACGGCATTTATAGTGAGCGCGCCGTACTCACCGCCGCGGACACGCTGACCACCCCGCTCTTCCCCACGATCAGCCTGCCGCTACGGTTGTTGTTCAACAACCCGGCCCGCATCCGGCGGTAGCGCCGGTCAGACCGCTTCGGCCACCGCGTCGCCGCCGCTGACGGAGGAGCCGCCGCGCTCTTCAAGGTAGCGCTGGCGACGCGCCAGCCGCTCCGCTACCGTGGCGTCCCAATCCTCGCGCAGCACTTCCATCAGGATGAAGTCGTGGGACATGCGGCGGACGTGCCGCACCGGGTTAAACCCGGACCGCTCGAAGCACTTCTGCGCCCGGTGGTTCCATTCCAGCGTGTGCAAGTACACGCGCTTGAGCCGCATGTCGTCGAACATGTACTGCAGCAGCGTGACCACGGCGTCATATCCGTACCCGCCGCTCCAGTAGTCCTTGTCGCCGATCACGATGCCCAGTTCAGCGGCCTTGGCCAGGCTGTCCAGGTCGTAGTACATGCAGTTGCCGATATACTTGCCGCCGGCCGCCTCAATGCCGAAGTGGTGCGAGCCCGGCGTCGGCCAGCGAATCTGGTCCTCGAAGAGCTTGAGGTACCGGTCGTATTTCATGGTCAGCGGATAGGCGGCGTCCAACCGCGCTATCTCGGGGTCGCTGCGCCAGATGTAGTCCTTCTCGGCGTCTTCCATGCGCTTGCCGCGCAGCAGGACGCGCACCCCCCGCAGCACCAGGTCCTGCTTGCTCATGGCCCGCCGCCCTCCCGGTAAGTTTCGATGAGAGACCGGGCGGCTTCCAGCACGCTGCGCTCGTTGTCGTATTCCAGCAGTTCCAGAGCCTGATCGTAGCTGCGCCATTCCACCACGTCGAACTCGCCGTCGTGGTCCGCGGTGCTGCCGCCGAGGGGTTCCATCAGGTAGAAATAGACCGTCTTGTCGTACCGCACGCCGTCGTCGTGGCCAACAAAGAAATACCGGATGCTGGTGATTGGGGCCAGCACGTTGACGTGAACGCCCGTCTCCTCCTGCACCTCCCGGCGGGCCGTTTCCTCCACCGTTTCCCCGCGTTCCGGAGTGCCTTTCGGCAGACGCCAGGTTAGAGGCGCGCCATCGCCGTGATAAACGGGACGCGCCCGGGCGCACAGCAGCGTTTCAATCAGGTCGCCGGCTTGCCGGAACACCAAGCCGCCGGCGGACACCACCCTGGCGTTGGGGCGAGAACCGGCGGGGATTGACACCGAGTCCGGCCCTGCCGCTTCCACAGCCAGACCATGCCCGATGACGGCATTGTCTATGTGAGCGTCGTCATCAGATGGGAAACCGGGATTAGTCATAGATAAAACAGTAAACCGTGGGATGTGCAGCTATTGTAGCCGTAGGGCCGGGAAGGGTCAAACATGGCTAGCGCGCCGGGACGACGGGGAGGTCGCGGTTGAAGAATTCACGGTAGCGGCCCTGGCTGGCCCAGGGGAGGAGGCTGACGACGATACGGCGCGGCTCGGGGACGTCGCCCTGGCTCCGGGTGTCCTTGAGGTAGTGTTGGAGTCGCATGAAGGTGGTCAGGCGGAAGCCGGCTTTGGCGATACGCTGGATGACGTCGTGGGGTTCGGGTGGTTCGTCGAGGTCCCAGTCGTTGGCGACGGCTTCGGCGATGCGGCGGAGCCGGATGATGGCGAGTTCGAGGACGAACTTGCGCTTGAGGGCGTTGACGCGGCGACGGATTTGGGCAAGGGTCATGGGAGTACCTCGGGGTTGATGGTCTGAATGTGGGGATTTTGGCGAAATCCCGCTCATTTCCTCTCATTTGCGTTCATTTGAGTAGGACGTTGAGCGGGTGATGGGGGCGGAATGGGCGGGTTTTGGGGGCGATAATGGTGGTTTTGGCGGGCTATTGAGAGGGTTTGGGGGTGGTGGTTCGACAGGCTCACCATGAACGGAGGACGGGGTAATCGTGATGGACTTGGGCGATTGGATGGTTGAGTTAAATGGTACGGATGGATGGAGGTTAGGGGCAAGGGGGAAGTGTCACTGGATGGTCGTACGCGAGAGGCGGCGGGGTTTTCTGGATTCCCGCTTTCGCGGGAATGACGGGGGCGGGAAAGATTTTGGTTTATCGTGCTGGTTGACATGATAGTGTTAATAGCGGTACTATGTACTTAGAAGCGGTGGTAGAAACACCGATCAACAACCAAAAAGGGAGAGGGGAAAATGCCAAATTTCGTTGTATGGAGATCAGCAAATGATCATCGAAGATGCCATCCGGTCGCTGCGAAGCAATCCCAGGGGGATCAGGTTCAATGAACTGGCCGCGATATGCGATCTGTTCTTTGGAACGCCGCGTCAGAGCGGGACCAGCCATCGGGTGTATCGTATGCCTTGGCCGGGCGATCCCAGGGTGAATATACAGAATGACAGGGGGATGGCGAAGGCGTATCAAGTGCGACAGGTTATCAGAGCCCTGGAAATGCTGAAAAACAGGCTGAATGATGCTACATGATCACTACACGTACCGGGTTACCTGGTCTGCTGAGGACGGGGAATTCGTCGGGTTGTGCGCCGAGTTTTCGCTGTTGAGTTGGCTGGCGGCCACGCCGGACGAAGCCTTTGCGGGCATTCGCTCCCTGGTGGCCGACTGCGTAGCGGATATGGAGGCCGAGGGCGAGCCGCTGCCGGAACCGTTGGCCGACCGCAACTACAGCGGGAGGTTCGTGGTACGGGTGCCGCCGGAAAC
>JAJDWF010000072.1 GCA_022825745.1 Dehalococcoidia bacterium
TTGCCCCCAGCAGGGCCCTGCTGGGGGCAACGCATTTCTACGCCTGATTTTTCGACCGTCACGCTTACCCATGCGATATCGTCGGTAGCCGCGCCCCATGCCGCCTGCTATCATTTGATGACCGGGATTATCCCGAAATAAATCCCTCGATCTGGCTACATCATCGTGTTCACCCATCTTCACACACATACCGAATACAGTATGCTCGACGGCATCAGCCGCATACCGGACCTGGTCGGCCGCACCCGCGAACTGGGCATGGATGCCATGAGCATCACCGACCACGGCTCCCTTTACGGCGTGGTCGATTTCTATTCCGAGTGCAAGGACGCCGGCATCAAACCCATCATCGGATGTGAGCTCTACGTAGCCCACGGCAGCCGCCGCGACCGCACTCCCAACGAACGCACCGCCAACCACCTGGTGCTCATCGCGAAAGACAACACCGGCTATCGAAACTTGCTGCAACTCGTTACCCGGTCGCACCTCGAGGGATTCCACTACCGCCCGCGCATCGACAAGGAGTTGCTGCACGAACTCCGGCAGGGTTTGATCTGCCTCTCCGGTTGCCCATCCGCCGAGGTCCCCATCCTTCTCGCCGACGGTAACTACGACGCCGCCAAGGAGCAGGTTGGCTGGTACCGGGAACTATTCGGCGAAAACTATTTCCTGGAGTTGCAGCAGCACGAGCACATCGAACAGCTGCCCCGGATCAACGAAGGCTTGATCCGCCTGCACCGTGAAACCGGCATCCCGCTTCTGGTGACCAACGACGCTCACTACGTCCGCCAGTCCGACTACCAGTACCAGGACGTCTATATCTGCATCCAGACCGGAACCAACGTACAGGATGACAAGCGGTTGCGGATGGAGGACTCGTCCTACTACATCAAGTCGCCGGCGGAAATGGCGACGCTGTTTCCCGAGTTTCCCCAGGCCGTGGACATCACCGGCGAGATCGCCCAGCAGTGTAACGTGTCGCTGGGATTCGGCCAGATGCATCTGCCGCGCTACCCAACGCCCAACAACGAGGACGCGGACGCCTACCTCGAAAGGCTGTGCTGGGAAGGGTTCAACAAGCGCTACGGCTACAACAACGAAGCCGCTCGCACCCGCATGGAATACGAGCTGGAAGTGGTCCGCCAGACCAGCTTCGCCAATTACTTCCTCGTAGTGTGGGACATCATATCCTTCGTGCGCCGGCAGCAAATCCTTTTCGGCGTCCGGGGCAGCGCCGCCGCCAGCGTCGTCCTGTATTGCCTGGGTATCACCGACGTTGACCCCATGGCCTACAACCTGGTGTTCGAGCGTTTCCTGAACTTCGAGCGCAAGGAAATGCCCGACATCGACATGGACTTCCAGGACGACCGCCGCGACGAAGTCTTGCGCTACGTAATCGACCGCTACGGCAGCGACCGCGTGGCCCAGATCATCACCTTCGGCACCATGGGGCCCAAAGCGGCCCTGCGCGATGTGGGCCGCGGCCTCGGCATGAGCTACGGCGACGTTGACCGCATCGCCCGCATGGTCCCATTCAAGTCTCGCACCATCGCCGACGCCATGACCGCCAACCCTGAGTTCATGGATACCTACCAGGGCGACGCCGCAATTCAGACCCTGGTGGACAACGCCCAGGCCCTGGAAGGCATCGTCCATCACGTCAGCACCCACGCCGCCGGTGTCCTCATCGCCGACGAGCCGCTCACCGAGACCGTGCCGTTGCAGCGTCCCGCACGCGGCGACGAAAACAGCCCGGTGATGATGACCCAGTATTCCATGGATCCGGTTGCCAAGCTGGGCCTGCTCAAGATGGACTTCCTGGGCTTGACCAACCTCACCATCCTGGACCGCACTATCAAGCTCATCGACCAGGACAAGGGCATTCGCATCGACCTCACCCGGCTTGGGCTGGACGACCCGGAAACCTACCAACTGCTGGGAACCGGAAATACCTCCGACCTGTTCCAGCTTGAAAGCGCCGGGATGCAGCGCTACATCAAGGAACTCAAACCTTCGGACCTGGGCGACATCGCCGCGATGATCGCCCTCTATCGCCCGGGCCCCATGGAGCACATCGACCGTTTCATTCGCTCCAAACACGGCCAGGAAAAGGTCTCGTATCCACATCCCAGCCTCAAAGAGCTCCTGGACGAGACCTACGGCGTAATCGTCTATCAGGACCAGGTGCTCCATGTCCTGCAAAATTTCGCCGGCTATTCCTTAGGCGAGGCCGACACCGTGCGCAAGGCCATGGGGAAGAAAATCCCGGAGCTGATGGCGGAGGAGCGCGACCGTTTCGTGGACGGCGCGGTCAAGCAGGGCTACACCGAGGAGATGGGCGTTGAGATCTTCAACCTCATCGAACCCTTCGCCGGCTACGCCTTCAACAAGGCCCACAGCGTCAGCTACGGCTTGATTTCATACTGGACCGCGTACTTCAAGACTCACCATCCGCTGGAATACATGGCCTCGGTGCTCAACTGCCGCCTGGACCACGGCGACCGGTACGTGGCGTCCATCAATGAATGTACCCGCATGGGCATCGAAATCGGCCTGCCCGACGTCAACAATTCCGGCGTGCTCTACACCATCGACCGCTCCGGCGATGCGTCCCGCAAAGACGCCAAACTCCGCATCGGCCTCGCTGCCATCAAAACCGTGGGCGAAGCGGCGGTAACTCCCATCGTGGACGAGCGCGAGGCCAAGGGGCCCTATTCTTCCATCAGCGATTTCTGCCGGCGGGTTGACGTGTCGGGACTGAACCGCCGCACCCTGGAGGGTCTTGCCAAGGCCGGCGCCTTCGACTCCCTGGCTCCCCGCGCCGCCGTCATCGGCAGCCTTGATCGGATTTGGGCGGTCGCCCAGCAGGAAACCCGCAACCGCAACTCCGGCCAGTTCGGCATGTTCGGGCAAGAGCTGGACAGCGGCGCCGGCGGCTCCCTGCTGGAACTGGATACCTCGCAACCCGACTACACCCCGCAGGAAAAGGCGGGCCTCGAAAAGGAGTACCTGGGCGTAGCCCTCTCCTACAATCCGCTGTTAGCCCTCGCCGCCCACAACCCGGGCGACGCCTACATCTCCACGGACCAGTTGGGCGAGGACATGCTGGGCAGCACGGTTACCCTGCTGGGGCATATCTCGGCGGTGTCTGAGCGATATACCCGGGACAACCGCAAGTTCCTGCGCGTCGATCTGTCCATGGTGGGTGGACAGGTGGAAACGATGGTGTGGCCGGACGTATTGGAAAAAACCGAGCACGTCTGGCAGGCGGGCCGCATCGCCCGGGCCACCGGCCGGCTACAAATCCGCGGCGACGATTTCTCCATTGCCTGCTACGAAGCCCAGGACTATCAGTTGCCCGACCAGGCTGCGCCAGACCAAACCAACGGCGCCGCCACCGCTGCTCCGCCAACCGGTCGCTCCAACGGCCGGTCCGCGCAGCCCGGCCCGTCCGGCAGGAACGGCAACGGCCACAAACCCGCGCCTCCATCCGCCTCAGCCAACGGCAATGGCCACAGCGCCCGCGAAAACGGCGTACTCGTCCAGATGACCGAAAGCGACGACGCCGAGGAAGACCGCTATCGCCTGCGGCAGGCCATCCGGGTGATGCTGGAATACACCGGAGACGACCGGGTTTACCTGGAACTGTCCCTCAAAGAAGGCCGGCGTGTTCTGATGGAGATTCCCACCATCTCCACCGGTTACTGCGATGAACTCCAGGAGCGTGTTGAGAAAGCCCTGGAGAAAAGCGGTAGCTGCTGCGAGTACCACGCGCTCAAGGGTAAGGGCGAATGATCATTCGCCCCTCCCGGTACTGAAATTCGTCAACCTTACCCGGTTTCCGTCGCCGGTATTTGCAAGCCCAACCCGGCGGCGATGAAGCGTTTGGCGTTCTCCTGGTAGCGCGCCGTGGGATTTTCCAACCTTTCCCGGTGCACTGTCGGCAGTTCCCGGATCCGGCCCGGCACGCCGATCACCAGCGACTCGTCCGGGATCGGCGTTCCCGTGACGATAGCGCCGGCCCCGATGAGGACGTAATTGCCCACGTCGCAATCTTCCAGGCACACGGCGTTCACGCCAATCATCACGTTGCTTCCGATCTTGCCGCCGTGCACCACCGCGCCGTGGGTCATCAGCACGTGGTCGCCAAACTCCAGGTAATCGTCGGTGTGGATGACGCAGTTGTCCTGGATCGAGCAGTGCTTGCCGATGATGATGCGTCCATAGTCGCCACGAATCACCGCGCCGGGCCATACGTTGGTGCCCTCTCCGATGACCACGTCGCCCACGACGTACGCTGCCTCGCTGATAAACGCGCTGGGGTGGATTTGCGGCGTCTTGCCGCCAATGCTGCGAATCAAAAGAGTCCTCCTGTGTGGATCGATTCCGTAGATTATAGCCCTTTCGGAATTAAGCCCGGCGGCCCATTGACACCGATGTACGGAACAATTTCACCAATTTCCTTGACAGCAGCGAACATGCGCCCTATACTAACGTTCGTATAGTAGAACATTAGTAAAGGAGGCCCACCGATGGCAGCTGCCCAGGTAACGGAAATATACTGCAAGACGTTGATCAATCGCGTCAACGCCCCCGATTATCACTTCCGTTGGACCATCAACCCCTACCGGGGCTGCCGTCACGCCTGCCGGTACTGCTACGCCCGCTCAACGCATCAGTATTGGGGCATGGATGCCGGCGTGGATTTCGAAAGTCAGATTTTCGCCAAGGTCAATGCTCCCGCCGTGTTGCGTCAGGAACTGTCCCGGCAGAGTTGGCGGGGCGAGCCCATCGTCATCGGCACCGCGTCCGACCCTTACGAACCGGCGGAGGCCCAGTACCGCCTCACCCGGCAGGTGCTGGAAACCATGGCCGAGTTTCGCAACCCTGCGTCCATCACCACCAAGGGCGCCCTGGTGCGGCGTGACATCGACGTCCTGCGACATCTCAACGAAGTCGCTGGCGTCCAGGTCGTGTTCAGTGTGGGCACCATCGACGAGACGGTTTGGCGGCAAACCGAGCCCGGCGCTCCCAACCCGATGGCTCGATTGGAAGCCATGCAGTACCTTGTGGAACACGGAATACCGGCCGGCGTTCTGGCCGCTCCGCTATTGCCCGGGCTGTCCGACAGTGCGGCCAGCATCGACGCTTTAGTCGAGGCGGCTGCGCAACATCGCGCGCAGTTCCTGTCCGGCAACCTCTTGTTCCTGCGACCCGGCAGCCGGGAGTGGTTCATGCCCTTGATCCGGGAATCCTACCCGCACCTCGCTCCCGGCTACGCCCGCCTGTACCGCAGCGAACACGCTCCCCGCGATTACACCAACGCCGTGGTTGGCCTGGTGGAAGACGCCCGGCTCCGCTGGGAACTGCCGAGGATGCCTTCGGTCAACAGCCTGCAACCCGCCATGATTTCCGAGTCCGACTGGTTCGACGAACCGTCGCTGGCGCTGGACTTTGAGCCGCGAACGCCTGTGCAACTGACGCTCGGCATGGCCGCCTAGGTGGAAACCCAGATTTGACCTCGCTCTCGCACCGGTTCCAGCAACGATTCGTCAAAGGGCAGCGGGACGTAATCTTCCCGGTTCGGCGCGCGGTAGCTCAACAACTCGGTGACGGTCTCGTTGGTGTAATAGCCCCGGTAGGTTTGCGTAACCAGGTACTGAAAGAACTCAGGCGCCGACGACTCCACCGCTCGCAGCGCATCCGTCTGCGCCTCCGCCGACAACGCCGCAAAATCGGCCCCCCGTTCCGCGGCGGCCAGGTCTATCTGCACCAGACCCTCCAGCAGACGCCGACGGGTTTCGGGGCTGCCGCCGGCCACCGATTCCACAAACCCGGCAATGCCCAGGTCGCCAGCGCCGGGCATTTCATTCTGCGCCGGCACGATCCGGTTCAGTACCGCCGCCATCAGGGCGCGCTGTTCCGAGCTCAAAATGTCGTTCGTTGTCGTCATAGTGGAAACGTCCATCCCGTCAATTTCGGCACCGATGATACCACGCGGCTCCCCCTCCGCAATTTCTCGAACCCTGCCCGCAACATCAAAAGATGATGCTCAACGCGCCGTGGTCGGACAGCTCCTCCAGGTCCAGGATCGCCCGCTTGTAGCACAGCCGCAGGCGTCCATCCACCCGGCGCAGCCGCACGTCGTAGCGTCCCACGTAAGGGGACGATTCCCCGGCACGGAAGCGCCACACGGCGACCGACGCCGTCGCCTCCACCTCATCGTCGTCCGTCCCGGTCACCATTACGTTACCGATAAACCGGCGGGTCCGCGACCAGGGGTACTCGCGGTGGGCATGTCGGCTTTTCAGGCGCACGATGCGCGCCGCCATCCGATTGTAGTCGTCGTCGATGAACACCAAATCGGACTCGGGATCGCCTTCCGGCAAATCCGTGGTCGGTACGACGTAACGCGCGTCCTCGGTGTAGAGCGTGAGCCATTCGTCCAGGTTCCAGTCATCCAGCAACCGGGCTTCCAGGTACAGCGTCTGCTCCACTTCGTGTTGCAGCAGCAGGGATTCTTCAGTCGCCGGCAATCCGCCGACTGACGGCGGAACCGGCGCAGTTTGCGTTGCCATTCCCTATGGTCTCCCGTATCTAGTTGTCCGCTGCCACCGACAGCTCCGGCGAAGGCAACACCTCTGGCGTTTCACCGAGGGCCAGGCCCCGCTCGAACTGCTCGACGTGCGGCAGGTCGGCAACCAGCGATTGCCACCGCCGCCAGAAGGAGCGCATCTGCAACTCGTCGTTCCCCCTGGGGTCCCGGTAGAACCCACGCGAAAGGTCCGACCATTCCACGCCCCCGGAGCGGAACCCGTGCTGGCACGACTCCAGGGCCTCGGTGTCATCGGGGGTGGCGAAACCGCCCGGCCCCAGGAAACTCAGGAACGAATCCAGCCTCCGCCGCAGCAGGTTACCGGTTTCGTCCGCCGGGGCCATCTCCCATGCCGTCACGTCCATGCCGTCCGGCCCCGTAGGCTGGAATACCCGGATGGTGACCGCCATGATGTCGTTGATGACCAGGTTGGGGAATATCACCATGTTGCGACTCTTCTCGCACATCCGCAGCGCCTTCTCCGGGCCATGCCGTGCAATCAGGTCCTCCTTGATCCGTCGGATTTCGGGCCGCGCTTCCTCTCCGAAATACGGATGCCACATCGCGATGGGCCGTCCGTAAATCGCGTCGTTTTCCATCACGCCGTGCCCGTTACCCAGCGCGCGGCCGAAGCCCTGGCGGTTGTTGATAGCCGGCACGTTTCCCCCAACCTCGTTGGCCATGTAGTCGAAGTAGGTCTGGTGCGTCGGCAACGCGTGATAGCCGTCGATGCTGTTCTCGGCCAGCAGCTTCCAGTTGGCCTTGATGGTATAGCGGTTGGATCCGGGAATGACGCGCATCCCCGCCGGCGACTGGTCCGCCACCAGGTCCAGGTACTCCGCCGCACCGGCCAGGTACTCCACCAGAGATTCCGTAGCCTGGTCAAAGCAGACGAAGATAAACCCTTTGTAGCTGTCAAATCGTGGCGAACGCAGGCTCATCTCCGCCCGGTCGAAGTCGGGCCCGTACCCGTCAATGTCGGGCATGCCGATCAGCGCGCCCGACGTGTCGAAGCTCCAGGCGTGATAGAAGCACTGGAATACCTGCGCGTTCCCGTGATCGGTGCGGCAGATGAGCGCGCCCCGGTGCGGACAGGTGTTGTGGAACACCACCAGTTCCCCATCCCGGTTACGTGCGAAGAACAGCGCCCGCTCTGCCACTACCCGGCGCACGTAGTCGCCGGGGTTCGGCACTTCCGACTCATGGCCCAGGTAAAGCCAGCACCTGTCGAATATCCGCCGCTTTTCCAGTTCATAGATCTCCGGCGACGTCATGCTGGAACGATGCACGCGAAATTTCCCCAAATCAGGGCGGTCATAGACCAGTTCGCTGATTTCCATTTTCCAAACTCCTCAGGCAGGACACGTCAGCGGAAGCGTGTCCACGCAATACGACGGGTGGATTACCGGGGAATAACCGGCAGCGTGATGTGGGACGGGTATTGAGCGGAATGGTGCACCGTCTGCCGCGCCGTCTCCAGCCGCGTGTCCACGCCCAGCGCGGCGCCCGTGTTGGGGTTGCGGTCGAAACGCGGGAAGTTGCTGCTGGAAATGTCCACCCGGATCCGGTGGCCGGCCTTGATCAGGTGGCTGGTGGCCCAGAGGTCGATGGTGTAGCGGTACACCTCTCCCGGCCTCACCAACGACGGTTCGCGGACCGACGTGCGATAGCGGGCCCGCACGATACCGTCCTGCAGGTTGTGGGCGAAACCGTCGGGCCGCACGTCCACCAGCTTGGCGGTGAAGTCCGTATCAACCGCCGACGTTGCGGCGTACAGCGTCACAGTGATGTAGCCGGTGATCTCCAGGTCCGCTTCCAGGGGCTCCGACGTGAACGCCAACACGTCGGGACGATCCTCGGCCGGCCCCTGGTCAAACACGCCGTACTCGATGATCAGCGTGTTTCCGCCCAGGGTAGGCGCCGGGTCGGCGGGGTCGTAGGTGTACTCATCTGCGGGTTCATCCGGTTCCGGCGGGATGGTGGACAATGCGCCGTCGCCGTTCCTGGTGTTGGCGTTGCCGCCGGAATGTAGATACCAGCGCGTGTACTGTGTGCGGGCCAACGGCCATTCGTGCTCGTCACGCCAGCGGTTCTCTCCCATCACAAACAGGCGGACGGGCGGGTCGTCCATGATGCCCGTCTCCTCGCCCTTCAGCCAGTAGTCGTACCAGCGCAACAGGAAATCGTGCAGCTCAATGGCCGCCTCCGCCCCGAAATCAATGTTGCCAGCGCCACCGGTGGTCGGCTCGGTGAAAGGCCGCAGGTGCGCCCACGGGCCGATCAGCAGCTTCTGGTTCCGCCGCGCCAGTTCACTGCCGCCGTGCTTCTGGATGCTCTGAAACGCGTTCAGCGCCCCTTCCAGGAAAATGTCGTACCACGAACTCACGTGGAACATCGGGATGGTCACGTTGCTCGCGTGGCGCATCAGGTTGATGTCCCACCAGTACGGCCCGTCCAATTCCTCGTCGAAGTATTCGTGGAAGTAGGGCGCGGCCTCTTTCAGGCGGTCGATCCAGTCCCGCAGCGGCAGGTGGCGATACCACTCATCCGATAGCGGCTGTCCAAAGTTGCCCGGCTCGATTACGTACTCGTCCATCTTGGCGAGCAGGGCGTCGTGTCCGCCCCGTGCCAGCGTGTTCCGGCCCTTCAGGATGGCGTAAGGCACCGTCCAGCCCCATTCCATCGCGCCGCCGGTGTGGTACACCCACGACTGGTGAAAGTCGGAGGACGCCGATACCGTAGCCATGGTCCGCAGGTGCGGCGGCAGCGGGCGTTTCCCCGCCAGGGTGTACTGCGTCGCTCCCAGGTAGCTCTGCCCGGTGGTCGCCACCTGCCCGGTAGACCACGGCTGTCGGGCTGCCCATTCCACCGTATCGTAGCCGTCCAGCGCCTCCTGAAACAGCGGGTTGTAGTCCCCCTCCGAGTTAAAACGTCCGCGCACGTCCTGGCTCAACAGCACGTAGCCGTTGCGCGGAAAGAACCAGATGGAATGGTCGGGGTTGTCCAGGTAGCTGTCCTTGCTGTACGGCCCGCGATTGATCAGCACCGGGAACCGGCCGGGCGCGTCGGGCCGCACCACGTCGGTGGCCAGGCGTGTGCCGTCCCGCATTGGCACCATCACGTCGGGTTCGCGTATCACCTCGTACTGGCGTCGCTGGGCAGTCATCGGAACCTCCGGGCAGCACGGCTTATAAGCGCGTAATTGTCGCCAACGATACCCGCCCCGGCGTGCAGCGTCAATGCGGCCAAGTTGCGCCGCCGCATACGCTGGGATAGACTGATTGCCAATCATCGCCGCAGGCGAGATACCAGGAGCCACCGCCGTGACCACCACCGGCAAGACACCCACTATTGCCCAAACTCCAATCGAGGCCCGCTCGCAAATCGTCAGCATGGTGCGCGATTTCGTGCGCCAGGAAGTCGAGCCGGTCGCCGCCGAGCACGACGCCAACGACACCGTTCCCTACGACCTCATCGACCAGATGAAGGAACTGGGATTGTTCGGCATCAACGTGCCCGAGGAATTCGGCGGCATGGGCCTGGACTACACCACCTTTGCCATGATTTTCGAGGAGATCAGCAAGGGCTACATGGCGCTCACCGGCGCTTTGGGCACCCACCACATCCTCACCTACGTGCTCGCCAACTACGGCACGTCGGAGCAGCAGCAGCGCTTCCTCCCCCGCCTGGCCAGCGGCCAGATTCGCGGCGGCCTCGCCCTCACCGAACCCGGCGGCGGCAGCGACGTGGGCGCTCTCCAAACCCGCGCTGTCAAGGATGGTGAAGAATACGTCGTCAACGGCTCCAAGATGTTCATCACCAACGCCGACTCCGGCGACGCCTTCTGCTTGCTGGCCCGCACCGACCCCGACTCGTCCATCAAGCACCGCGGCCTGTCCGCATTCGTCATCGAGAAGGACGGCAGTTCCGGCTTCAAGGTAGGCCGCCACCTGGACAAGCTGGGCTACCGTGGCCTGGACACCTGCGAACTGTTCTTTGAGGACTTCCGCATCCCCGCTGAGAACCTGATCGGCGGTGTCGAGAACGTCGGCTTCGGCCACGTCATGAGCGGACTGGAAACCGGCCGCATCAACGTGGCCGCCCGTGCCGTGGGAGTAGCCCAGGCCGCCCTGGACGCATCCATGCGCTACGTGCAGCAACGGGAAACCTTCGGCCAGCCCATCAGCCAGCACCAGGCCATCCAGCTCAAAATCGCCGACATGGCCACCAAGATCCAGGCGGCGCGGCTGCTGGTGTACGACGCGGCCAACAAGAAGGACGGCGGTGAGCGCATCGACCTTGAATCGGGCATGGCCAAGCTCTTCGCCAGCGAGGTGTGCGGCGAGGTGTCAATGGAAGCCATGCGCATCCACGGCGGCTACGGTTACACCAAGGACTTCCCGGTAGAGCGCTACTACCGCGACGCCCCGCTCATGATCATCGGCGAAGGCACCAACGAGATCATGCGCCTGGTCATAGCCCGCCAGTTGTTGCGCCGGCCTGAGTACCAGCTTTAGAGGACAATCAATGACCCTATCTCAAACTGAACTACCCATCCGCCTTACCGAGCTTTCCCACTGCGCGGGTTGAGCGGCCAAGCTGAGCCTTGAGGACCTGGGTCAGGTCCTGAGTTATGTTCCGCTGCTGAGCCACCCCGACCTGCTGGTGGGAGCCGAGACGGGCGACGATGCCGCCGTGTACCGCCTCAACGACGATACGGCGCTCATCGTGACGGTGGACTTCTTCCCACCCATCACCGACGATCCCTACGAGTTCGGGGCCATCGCCGCCGCCAACTCCCTGTCCGACGTGTACGCCATGGGCGGCAAGCCACTGATCGCCCTTAACGTCGTCGGATTCCCGGCGTCGCTGGACAAGGAGATCCTGGGCAAGACCCTCCAGGGCGGTTACGCCAAGGCCGCCGAGGCTGAATGTCTCATCGTCGGCGGCCACACCGTGGACGATCCCGAGCCCAAGTACGGCCTGTCGGTCATCGGCGTGGTGGAGCCCGGCAAGCAGGTCAGCAACGCCAACGCTCAGGCCGGCGACGTGCTGGTACTCAGCAAACCCATCGGCACCGGCATCATCACCACCGCCGGCAAGCAGGGCGTGGTCGATGCGGACGTGCTGGCCGGCGCCGTGGAAAACATGGCTGCCCTGAACCGCCCGGCTTCCCAGGCGATGCAGCGCGTGGGCGTCAACGCTGCCACCGACATCACCGGCTTCGGATTGCTCGGCCACCTCAAGAGCATGGTAAAGGGCAGCGGCGTTTCGGCGGAGGTCAATCTGTCCGCCGTCCCCGTGCTGCCGGGAACCCGCGACCTGCTGGAGCGCGGGGTAGCCCCCGGCGGCACCCATCGCAACGTCAGCAGCGTCAACGACGTGGTCAACTGGCACGCCGACCTCACCGACAACGACCGCATGCTGCTCTGCGACGCGCAGACCTCCGGCGGACTGCTCATGTCAGTCCCGTCGGCCAAGGCGGACGCCCTGATCGCCGCCTTGCGTGAAGAGGGAGCGCCCTGCGCCGCCGTCGTTGGCCGGGTTACCGACGGCGCGGCCGGTACGATCATTGCCAACCCCTGAGTCGCAACGGAGCCTACCCGATGACTACTTCCAACCAGCAGAGCCAGCAGTCCCCGGCCATCCAGCCGGAGTTCGGGCTGAAACGACCCGACCAGGTGAAGATCGCCCCGCCCGCCGGCGAACGCGTGCCGCCCGGCCAGTTCGTCGCCAAGACCTTCCCGGTGCTCACCTACGGCGATACCCCTGAAATCGATTTGGCCGCGTGGCGCATCCGGGTCTGGGGATTGGTAGGCCGCGAGATCGAGTTGGACTGGCCTCAGTTCTGCGCTCTCCCCTGGGTGGAGGTCAACGCCGACTTCCATTGCGTCACCCAGTGGTCTTCGCTGGACCAGACCTGGGAAGGAGTCTGGGTCGCGGATTTGCTGGAACAGGCCGGCATTTCACCCGACGCCCGGCACCTCATGGCCCACTGCTTCGGAGACTACACGACCAACGTGCCGCTGGATCTCGCCTTGTCGGAAGGTCTGCTGGCCCACAAGCAGAACGGCGCGGAGATCGGCAAGGATCACGGCTGGCCATTGCGCCTGATCATACCCAGCCGCTACGGTTGGAAATCCGCCAAGTGGGTGAACGGCATCGAACTGATGGCGGAGGACACTCCGGGTTTCTGGGAACAGCGCGGCTACAACAACAACGGCGACCCCTGGCAGGAAGAACGCTTCTGGCCCGAGTTGACCCGGTGAGGTCAGGGGCCATCGTCTTGTCGAAAAATGCAGGGGCGGGTTTGAAACCCGCCCCTGCATTACAACCGGCTTGATGGGTGTGGACTATGCGGCCTTCAGCAACTCCGCGTGGGAGTGACGCGGCGTGGCGCTCGCCGCTTCCGGCGTGGTTACCTCAATCCCCGGGCTGGGTGCGTCCAAGTCTCGCTGTAGTCCACACTGGAGGCAGTTCAGGAACATGCCGTAGATGTCCCGCTTGACCTGCAGGTCACCCTGACACTTCGGACAGGCGCTGAATTTGAGCGTCATGATTACCTCCTCGTCGATTCGACGTGCGCAGCGTTGCCGCGTGGCGCTTCTTTTCGTTGTCGCTCGATGGATATACGCTTGGGCTTGAGGGTTGGATTGCCGTCCCGATGGTATTTTCGGCTTTCTCTCCCCATGGCGAACGGTAGGCCAGTCCTGTCATGACCGAATATATCCCTTGACACGGCTTGTGTCAAGGGATATATTGACGGCATAGCAATGTGATATAATTCACAGGCGCGGTGCGCAGGACTAAGAGGTAAAACGATGCGACAACGATGGCCCAGACAGGCCCGGGTTGGTAGCAGGCAGTTGGAGGCCTACCCGGCTCCCTCTACCGACACTCCCGTTTCTTGGCCTGTCAATATCAAGGCAGTCCTTCAGGGCGACGAAACGGCCTCCCCGGCCGGCGAGTTGGAGGGCGTTTACATCATCTCGGTTGCCGCCCGCCTCTTGGAAATGCACCCGCAGACTCTGCGCAAGTACGAGCGGCTGGGCCTCATTCAGCCCGTGCGAACCGTCGGTATGCTCCGGCTCTACTCCCAGGACGACCTCCGCAAAGTGATGCTGATCCGGCACCTGATGGATAACCTGGGCTTGAATCTGGCCGGGGTCGAGTTCGCCCTGAAGCTCGTCAACAATCTCAACGTGTTCACCCGGCGCCTCTCCAGATCCGTGGACGACGCTGCCACGGCGGAACGTATCCGCGAGGAGGTTGCCCTGCTGTGCGACAGCCTCAGCCTCCCCGCCCCGGACCAACCCTCATCCACCGACCGAACCAGGAACAACCGATGACCACCGAACCAATCTACCCTTCGGAAGAAAACCGGCCCGAGGATGCCGCCCAAACCCTCCCCGGGGACTGCGGCCAAGTCGATGCCGCCGGCGTCGAGGCAGATGCCGTTGAAAGTCCGCCGATGACTCCCGAGCAGGAAGCCGCGATGCTGCGCGTCGCCTTGTCTGAAGCCCGGGAAGAGATCGACCGCCAGATCGATGCCGTGCAGCGCGGCAAAGCCGACTTGGCCAACGCGCGCCGCCGACACGACGAGGACCGGCTGAACATCCAGCAGCAGGCCAATAGCCGCCTGTTGGTGCAGTTGCTGCCCATCGTGGACGAACTCGACCTGGCCGTGAACCATCTGCAAAACGGCAACCTCGCCGCCCCCGAAGAATCTGTGTCCGAATCCTGGGTGCAGGGAGTTCTCTTGATCCAGCGCAAACTCGCCGGGTTCCTCGAATCCCAAGGCGTCGCCAGGATCGAAGCCTTGGGCGAGCCCTTCAACCCGGAACTGCATGAGGCCGTGGGCATGGCCCAGGTCCAGGACGCGGAGTCGGGACACATCGTAGAAGTCCTGCGCCAGGGCTACCGACTGCATGATCGCGTCGTCCAGGTGGCCCAGGTAGTGGTC
>JAJDWF010000101.1 GCA_022825745.1 Dehalococcoidia bacterium
GCGTAGAGCAGGGCGGCCTGCTCGGTGTACGTTCCGGCCGGCCCCAGGTAACCGATTCGGTCAGGCATCAGTGTTCACCGCTGTCGGCGTGTCGGGTTGCGATCATCGTTCGAAGGTACGGGCAATCTGCTCGTGGCTGCCGACAACGACGAGGATGTCGCCGTCTCCGATTAGCTCGTCTTCGTCGGGGTTCATAATGTACTCGTGCCCGCGCTGTATTACCATCGCGATAATACGATGGTGGTTGTCGCCTCCCAACCCCACGTCGCGCAGGCTGCGTCCCCGCATGTGCTCCGGCGGGCGCAGTTTGTGGATCCCGTCGGTCTCGGTAATTCCGATGAAGTCGATGGAATTGGGAGTGAGGTCCAGGCTGGCGGCGCGTATGGCGGCTTCCTCTTCGGGAAAGATCACCTTGTCGGCTCCAACCCGGTGCAGGATCTCCGCGTGCCGGGTGTCGGTGGCGCGGGCGATGACGAAGGGGAGGCCCATGGTTTTGAGCAACATGGTCGTAATGATGCTGGACTGGATCTGGCTGCCGAGGGCGACGACCGCGACGTCCATGTCGGCTACTCCCAGATCCCGCAGCACGGTTTCGCTGGTCGCGTCGGCCTCAACTGCGTAGGTGACCCGGCCCAGCATCGCCTGCACTTTCAGGTCGTCCTGGTCGATAGCCAGGACTTCGTGCTGGCTCTGGAACAGGGTGGTAGCCAACTTGGCGCCGAATCGGCCCAGTCCGATGACACAAACTTGATTCGCCATGATTGCTACCCAATTCTAACGGGTTCTTCGGGATAACGGTAGGATGCCCCTTCCCGAGGCGCCAGCAGCATCACCAGGGTGAGTGGGCCGATGCGACCGGCCAGCATGGTTACCATAAAGATTATAGACCCGGCCAGGCTCAGATCGGCCGATACCCCGGTGGACATTCCGTTGGTGCCGAAAGCGGAAACGGCATCGAACATCAGCTTCTCAAAGTTCAGGGCCGGGTCCGTGTAAGTCAATATCGGGACCACTATGCCGAGATAGGCAACGGCGATCAGGGCGATCATGAGTGCCCTGGCAACCAGGGTCGCGCCGATCTCACGCCGGAATATTTCGGTCCTGGGCTGCCGGAGAGCCGCGGAACGCGCCGCGGCCAGCAGCACCGCCACGGTGTTGACCTTGATGCCCCCGGCCACCGACGCCGTGGAACCGCCGATAAACATCAGCCCGCCGTAGATCAGCAACGTAAAGTCCCGCACCCCGCTCCATTCCAGCGCCGCAAAGCCGGCGGTGCGACCACTGGCGCCGTGGAAAATCGAGGAGCCCGCTTTGCCCAAGAACGAGTGGCCGGCGAGGACACCGTTCCACTCCGCGAACAGAAAGGCGGCAGCGCTGAGCGCGTACAAGCTCAGGGTCAGGATGAGGACCAGCTTGGTGTCCAGGGTGAATCTGGAGAAGTTGAACAGATACAGCCCGGCGCGCTGCCGGCGGCCGAATCCGGGCCGCCAGTTTCTACGCAGGTCCACCATCAGCGGCCAGCCCAGCGCGCCCAGGATGATCATGGGCGTGATGACTCCGGCGAGATAGGGATAGGCCCCAAGAGTGTCCAGGTTGTTGCCGCTGGCGGCATTGGGCAGGATGGAAAGGCCGGCGTTGTTGAAAGCCGATACCGACAGAAACAGCGATTGCCAGGCGGCCTGGGCCAGCGACATGTCGGGCATCGTCCGCATCTGGTAAAAAATCAGCGCCGCGCCGATGAAGTAGCCCAGCATAAAGGCGAGCACGATGTTGCGGGCGACCCTGGCGACGTTGGAGGTATGGCCGGAGCCGACGGTATCTCGGTACACCTCCTCTTCCAACACGGTCGTGCGGCGGCCGAAAAAGACCAGCACGGTGGCCGCGGTCATGAACTCCAGCCCACCCACGAGCATGAGGAAAAAGAGCACAACCTGCCCGAACGGCGACCAGAACGTCTGGGTGTCCACCTGCGTTAGACCGGTCACGGTCGATGCTGAAATCGCCGTGAAGAAAGCGACCTGGAAGCTGGCGCGGTCCCCGTCGGCAGCCAGTGGAAGGCAAAGCAGGACACCGCCTACGACGTTCAGCAAAAGGAAAATGCCCAGGAGAATTGCGGGCGCCGAAGTCCATCTGCGGGGCGGGACTCGCCTCCGGACGGTCACCCGCAGTGGCGGCGCTCTGCGCCAGCGGGCGACAGGGGTTGCCGACTCGGTAGGGCCTTCGTTTGTTTGGTTCACGACGCGAGTGTCAGAAAAGAAGGTGCTTGCTGATGTTGGTGGAGGCCCTGCCGCGTTATGCGGCCAGCGTTATTATCAGCGCAACGGGGAATATGTCAATTGTGCTATATTGGACGGCACCCTATTCATAGCAGCATGAGGGACTCCTTCCAATGACCACCACAGCCCAGCGTCAAGTCGAACCCCGCTACGACGCCGTTGCCATCGACCGCAAGTGGCAGGAGCGGTGGGAAAGAGACCGGATCTACCGGGTTGAAGACGACGACCCGCGCCCGAAGTGGTTTGAGATGACGATGTATCCCTACCCTTCGGGGGATCTGCACATCGGCCACTGGTATGCCATGGCCCCGTCGGATGCCCACGCCAGGTTCAGGCGGATGCAGGGCTACAACGTGCTGCATCCGATAGGTTTCGACGCCTTCGGCCTGCCGGCCGAAAACGCGGCCATTTCCCGGGGCGTGCATCCCTACGAATGGACCATGTCCAACGTGGAGAACATGCGCCGGCAGTTGCGGTCGTTGGGGGCGATCTACGACTGGGACCGGGAAGTGGTGTGCTGCCTGCCGGAATACTACCGCTGGAACCAGTGGTTTTTCATCAAGCTGTACGAGCAGGGGTTGGCCTACCGGGCCAAGGCGCCGGTGGTATGGTGCCCATCGTGTCAGACCGTGCTGGCCAACGAGCAGGTACTCAACGGCGTCTGCGAACGCTGCGACACGCCGATCACGCGGCGCGACTTTGAGCAGTGGTTTTTCCGCATCACCGACTACGCCGACGAACTGCTGGATTTCGACACGCTGGACGACTGGCCCGACAAGATTCTCACCATGCAGCGCAACTGGATTGGCCGGAGTGATGGTGTTGAGATCGGCTTCGACATTTCCGACTACGGGCTGGAAGAGCGGGAAATCCGCACCTTCACCACGCGCATCGACACCATATTCGGCGTGACGTTTATCGTGCTCGCGCCCGAGCATCCGCTGGTTTCCAGGCTCACCTCGGAAAGCAAGCGCGCGGAGGTTGAGGCTTACGTCGAACAGGCCCGTTCCGCGTCGGAAATCGACCGCCTTTCCGCCGACCGGGAAAAGACCGGCGTGTTCATCGGGGCCAGCGCGCGGAACCGGCTCAACAACGAGCAGGTGCCCATCTACGTGGCGGATTACGTGCTGACCACCTACGGCACCGGGGCGGTAATGGGAGTGCCGGCCCACGATACCCGGGACTTTGAGTTTGCCCGCAAGTACCGGCTGCCGGTCCGCACCGTGATCGCCCCCATCGAATGGGACGGCAGAGAACCCGAGGAAGCCCACATCGGCCCGGGATTTATGACCAATTCGGGCGCTTATGACGGGATGACTGACGAGGAAGGCGCCATCGCCATCGCCAACGACGTGGAGCGTCGCGGCTGGGGACATCGCGCCGTCACCTACCGGCTGCGGGACTGGCTGATTTCCCGGCAACGCTACTGGGGCACGCCGATTCCCATGGTTTATTGCGACGGCTGCGGAGTTCAACCCGTTCCCGAATCGGAATTGCCGGTGCTGCTGCCCGAGGACGCCGAGTTCCGGCCCACGGGAGAGTCGCCCCTGGCCATCAACGAGGCGTTCGTGAACACGGTATGCCCCAAATGCGGAGGCCCAGGCCGTCGGGAAACCGACACCATGGACACCTTCATGGATTCGTCCTGGTACATGCTGCGGTACTGCACTCCCCAATTCGACGGCGGGCCGTTCGAGGCGGAAACCGCCGCCGACTGGATGCCCGTGCGGCAGTACACCGGCGGCGCCGAGCACGCGGTGATGCACCTGCTGTACAGCCGGTTCTTTATCAAGTCCCTGCGCGACATGGGGATGCTGGACATTGACGAGCCCTTCCTGCGGTTGTTCAACCAGGGCGTGATCCTGGGTTCCGACCATGAAAAGATGAGCAAGAGCCGGGGCAACGTGGTCAATCCCGACGACGTGGTGGGCCAGGTGGGAGCGGACGCCGTGCGCTGCTTCCTCATGTTCATCGGCCCGTGGGATCAGGGCGGCCCGTGGAGTGACGAGGGCATCAACGGCGTGGTGCGCTGGCTCAACCGGGTCTGGAGCCTGGTGGAGTACGACGCCAGCGAGCTGAACGCGCATCCCACGGACCCGGCGGCCGTCCGCGACACGCAACGAGTTCTGCACCAGACCATTCGCAAGTGCTACGACGACCTGGACAAGTTCAAGTTCAACACCTCCATCGCCGCTTTGATGGAACTGGTCAACCACTTGAGCCGGGTATGGAACGACCAATCGGTGGACGCGGACACGTGGCGTGACTGCATCGAAAACTTCCTGCTGATGCTGGCCCCCATCGCGCCCCACGTGGCCGAAGAACTGTGGGAACGCAACGGACACGCCTACAGCGTTCACCAGCAGGCTTTCCCAGCTTGGGACGACGACCTGGCCGCAGAGGAAGAGATTACGCTGGTAGTGCAGGTGAACGGCCGGGTGCGGGATCGCATTACCGTGTCGGCCGGCATCGCCGAGGACGACGCGCGGCAGCTGGCGCTGGACAGCCAACGGGTGCAGGCCCACGTGGACGGCAAGACGGTGCGCAACGTGGTGTACGTCCCCGGCCGTCTGGTCAATGTGGTGGTGGGGTAAGGCAACTCTGCCGTGGGTGATGTATTCCCGTATGACTCTCGTTGAAAAATACGCGCTGCTGCCGGACGAGATTGACCGGCAGAGCTTGGTGATGGTTGCGGAGAGCCTTGAGGGTGATGAGTCCGAGGCGCAATTGTCGCCGGCCGAGCGGTACGTCCTGCACCGCATCGTGCGCGCGGAGGGCGATCCCGCCATCTCCGCCGACGTCAGGTTCACAAACAATGCCGTCGATGCTGCCCTCAAATCGCTCCGGGACACCCGGCGCGTTGTGACGGACGTGCGGATGGTGCAGGTGGGCATATCACGGGCGGCCCTGTCGCGGCGCGGCGTCGAAACCGACTGCCTCATCGACGCGCCCGCAGTTGCAGAGCGCGCTCGACGGGAGGGAACCACCCGCAGCGTCGCCGCCGTGCGGGAACTGGCCCCGCAGATGGATGGCGCGGTGGTGGCGATCGGCAACGCTCCGACCGCCCTGTTGGCCCTGCTGGACTTGATTGACTCGGAGCGGGTGTCGCCGGCGATGGTAATCGGGATGCCGGTGGGGTTTGTCGCCTGTCCGGAATCCAAGGCGGAACTGGCGGCGCGGGATGTGCCGCACATCACGATTCTGGGAAGACGTGGCGGAAGCTCGGCTGCCGCTGCCACCGTCAACGCCCTCCTGGACCTGTTAGAGGAGTGACGGATATGGCTGCCGATAGCCACGAAAACGGCGCCTCCGGCGGCTGGGGTGTGGTGCTGCTGTGCCACGGCAGCCAGCGGGGCGCGAGCCGCGACGAATGTTCCTGCGCCTGGGCCGCCGACGGCGCGAGGTTCCCTGCCTGGTGCTTGGGGTGTCCCAATACGCCCGTGGGACTGCGGCAAGCCGGCGAGCGGCTGGCGGAATCGTTGGGCAGCGATGCCGAACAGGTGATAGTGTCGTGCCTGGAGTTCCTGCCGCCCCATCCACCCGAAGCCGTCTCGATCCTGGCCGAATCCGGCGTCAGTCGCGTGGTCATCGCGCCGTATCTGCTGGGCAACGGCAAGCATGCCACGCTGGAAATGGACGAAGTGCTGGAGGAAATCGCGGCAGAAACGCCGGGCGTCGAGTTGCGGCTGGCGCAGGGTCTCGGAGCGGATATTCGCATTGCCGACCTGGTGCAGGATCGCATTGCCGCGCTGCCGGAATACGCAACTCCCCCGGACGATGGCCGACCCACCGGTATCATGCTGGTAAAGGCAGGTACCCAGACACGCTATGACGACTGCCTGTGGCTCAAGGAGTTGGGCAGCTGGGTTGAGCGGGACCTGGGCGAAAAGTACGCCGTATCCGTAGCGCAATCGCACTACGGCGATCCAACCATGGAATCCGCCGCGGCCGAACTGGTTGACGAGCGCGGGGTAGGCAGCATCATCTGCGCTCCATACCTGTTCTTCCCCGGCCTGATCCTGCAGCGCAACGTCCTGGGCACGATGAACAAGTTGCAGCAAGCCTATCCCGATATTCCCATGTCGGTTGCGCCTCCGCTGGGCGTGGATGACCGGCTGGTGCAGGTCGCCAGCGACCGGGTGCGGGAAGCGCAGGCCGCCGGCTGACGCGGTGTGTGAGACCACGATCCCGTCAACGTCGATTGCGATGATGGGTTACAATCATAGACGCCGCAACAGGCCAAACCGTCAGATCAAATATGTCGTCCGAACCGGAAAATAACGCCAGCGAATCGGCGCGCCCCGAGAGCGACTACTCGCGTCCCACCAAGCGGGACCCGCGCGGGATGCGCACCGGGTACACCACCGGCACCACTGCTGCGGCTGCCGCGAAAGCGGCGGTGGTCCTGATGCTGTCGGGCCATGCGCCGGACGAGGTATCGGTGCCGTTGCCGGGCGGACGCGGCTACGCGACCCTGAAGGTGAATAACAGTTGGGCGATGGAACCCTCTGAAGGCGTCCGTTGCTCCGTAATCAAGGACGGCGGAGACGATCCTGACGTGACCCACGGCGCGGAGATCATCGTCGGCGTCTGGCGGCTGCCCGACGGCAACAAGGGATTGCAAATCACCGGCGGCCCCGGGGTCGGCACCGTGACCCGCCCCGGCACGGGCATCGAGGTTGGTGAGCCGGCGGTCACCCGTGTCCCCCGTCGCATGATGGCCGACGCCGTCGCTGAGGGGCTGGAAGAATGCGGCTGGCCGTCGGACACCGGCGTGCGGGCGCGCATTTCGGTGCCCAACGGCGAGGAGATCGCCAAGCAGACTACCAACGCGCGGCTGGGCGTCCTCAACGGCATCAGCATCCTGGGCAGCACCGGCATCGTGCAGCCGTTCAGCACGGCGGCGTGGCGCGCCAGCGTACACCTGGCCATCGACGTCGCGGCGACCAACGGACTGGACCACCTGGTGCTATCCACCGGAACCCGCAGCGAGCAGTACACGCGGGAGTTGCTGGACCTGCCGGACATGGCCTACGTGGAAGCCGGCATATTCTCCGGCCCGTCGATGAAGCGGTGTGTCAGCAAGGGGATCAAGCGGGTGGCCCACGTGGGTATGGTCGGCAAGTTCTCCAAGATGGCCATGGGCTATTTCGTAACCCACGTGGCCGGCAACCAGGTGGACTGCGGTTTCCTGGCCGAGCTTGCCGGGCAGTGTGGCGCTTCGCCGGAACTGCAAGAAGAGATGCGGAATGCCGCCAGTGGTCGTCACTTCCAGGAACTCGCCCAGGAACATGGGGTGATGGAAGTGTTTCCGGTCATGTGCCAACTGGTGTGTCAGCAGGCGCAGAAGTACCTGGGCGATGATGGCGACGCTATCGTAGTGGACGCCCTGTGTTTCGATTTCGAGGGCAACTTGCTGGGTTCCGCCAGCACCTCGGCGGACGGCATCCCCATGCGCGACCCGGCGACTGTGGCGGCCAATGTTGAAGGCTGATTCGATGGTGGGAGTTGCGCCGACCGTCCTTGTGGATGGCGACCAGGGCCGGGAGCGTCCGTTGGGCCTCGCCGATGACGCATTCGAGCAGCGCCGGCCGGTACGAGGCCAGATTACCAAGTCCGAAGTGCGCGCGGTGAGCCTCTACGCCCTGGGTTTGCGGCCCGACAGCATCGTGTGGGACATCGGCGCCGGCACGGGTTCGGTGGCGGTTGAGGCGGCCAGGATCGCCTATCGCGGCGCGGTGTACGCGGTGGACAAGGATTTGGACAGCGCCGGACTGCTGGAGAGCAACGTGGCGCGCTACGGCAACGGGCGCGTCAACATAACCATCGGCCCCGCCCCGGAAGTGCTTGGAGAGTTGCCCGATCCGGACGCGGTGTTCATCGGCGGCGGGGGAACCGCTATGCCTCAAATCATCGCCGCAGTGGTGGACCGGCTGCCGCCAGGCGGCCGGGTCGTCGCCAATTTCGCGGCCATGGAACGGGCCAACGCCACGTATCAAGCAATGAAACAGGCGTCGATGTCGCCTCAGCTGACCATGGTTGCGGCGTCACGAGGACGCGAGCTACCGGACGAAACCCTGCGATTGGAAGCCATGAATCCAGTTTTTGTAGTGTGGGGGCAGAAATGACGACGTCCCCCAATCCCGGACGACTTTACGGCGTCGGCGTGGGTCCCGGCGACCCGGAATTGCTGACCGTCAAGGCGCAGCGCGTGCTGCTGGCGGCGCCGGTGATCTGGGTGCCGCAAGCCGGGATCAGCGCCGAAAGCTACGCCTACAGCATCGTCAAGAACATTATCGACGAAAGCCGTCAGGAAGTGGTGCGGGCCAAGTTCCCCACCAACGACGAAGAGGCCGCTGGGGAAGTCTGGCGCAACGCGGCCCGCGACCTGGCCGTGCATCTGGAAGCCGGCAAGGACGTGGCTTTCATCACCGAAGGCGACCCCATGCTGTACAGCACCTTCGCCTACGTGCTCGAGACCATCCAGGAAGAATACCCGCACCTGCCGGTGGAGGTGGTTCCCGGCGTGTCGTCGGTGATGGCGGCGGCGGCATCGGCGGCGGCTCCGCTGGTGCATCACGGCCAGCGTCTCGCCATCCTGCCGGCGGTGTACGGCATCGACGACCTGCGCGAGGCCATCGCCCTGTACGACACCATCGTCCTGATGAAAGTCAACCGCACGCTACTCGACGCACTGGCCAACTTGGAACGTCTGGGCCTGGCCGGCCGCACCATCTACGTGCGCCGGGCCACCACCGAGCGCGAGCGGGTGGTGCGCAACATACAGGAACTTTCCGCCGAAGACCTCGACTACTTCTCGCTGCTCATCATCCGGCGATAGCCGGCGAGCGTGCCCCGGAGGGACACCACATGAACAACCACGGCAAGGTGTACATCATCGGGGCCGGCCCCGGCGACCCTGAACTGCTGACCCTGAAAGCCAAGCGTATCATCGACGATGCCGACGTGATTATCTACGCCGACTCGCTGGTCCCGGCCGAAATCGCCGGATTCGCCAAGCCGGGCGCGCAGGTGTACGGCAGCAAGGAGATGGCCCTGCCGGAAATCATGGACGTTACCCTGCGGGCCGTCGCCGATGGCAAGACGGTTGCCCGCATTCAGAGCGGCGATCCGTCCCTGTACGGCGCGACGCTGGAGCAGATGCGGATCCTGGAACGCGAGCAGGTTGACTACGAAATCATCCCCGGCGTCAGCGCCGTTTTCGCCGCCGCCGCCGTGCTGAAAGCCGAGCTGACCGTGCCGGAAGTTTCCCAGACCGTAATCATGACCCGCGCCGAAGGCCGCGTACCGATGCCCGAGGGTGAGGCGTTGGTAGATTTAGCACGCCACCACAGCACCTTGACGATATTCCTCAGCGTCACCCGTATGTTCCGCATCGCCAACCAGTTGCAGGAAGCCGGGTACCCCGCCGACACGCCGGTGGCAGTGGCCTATCGCGTGGGCTGGCCCGACGAGAAAATCATACGCGGCACGCTGGCGGACATCGCCGAAAAGGTGCGCGAGGCCAAGATCACGCTGCAAGCCCTGATCATCGTGGGCAAAGCCGTTGACCCCGAACTGCTCAACCCCGATTCCGATGAGCAGATCGCAGTTTCTCACCTGTATTCCGACGATTACACCCACTTGTACCGCCGCGCCGGCCAGGGTTCTCACGCCGATGCCGACCGCGCCGACCTGTATGACGCCGGCGGCTACGAGATTCATCCGGAACCGGCCACGCCCGCGTCCACCGGCGACGACTAGCCGCAAACGGCCGTGTCGTCCGCATATAGCGCAAAGCCGGCGATAGTTGCGGTGTCCAAACCCGGCGCCGCGCTGGCCCGGCGTTTGGCATCAGCATTACCTGACGCGGAACTGCACCTGGAGCGGAAGCTCGCCGCCGGCGAGGATGACGGCACACGGTATTACGACCTGCCGCTGCGTCCGGTGCTGCAGAACCTTTTCGTCAACCGGGACGCTTTGGTGGTGTTCCTGCCGGTGGGCGCTGCCGTGCGCCTGCTGGCCCCGGTCTTTGCCGGCAAGAAACGAGACGCCGCCGTGGTGTGCGTGGACGATGGTGGCCGCTATGCGATCAGCGTGCTGTCCGGTCACGTCGGCGGCGGCGACGAACTGGCCCGGCAGGTTGCCGAGGCGATTGGCGCGCAACCCATCATCACGTCAGCGTCCGACGCGCTGAACGTGACTGCCGTTGACCTGGTGGGCAAGGCGCAGGGTTGGCGGATTGAAGCATCCCCAACCGATTTGACGCGGGCGGCGGCGGCGGTCGTGAACGGTGAACCCGTTGCGCTGTGGCTGGACCCCGACTGTGGCGCGTCGTGGCCGGAGGATTCGCCGCCATCCAATAGCATAGTCGCGGTGGACAACTTGACCGAAGCGGTATCCGACCAATACGCCGCCACGCTGATCGTGTCTGACCGGTTGTTGGCGGTCGATGTGGCGCACCCGCTTGTCACGTATCGCCCCCGGACGCTGGTGGCCGGCGTAGGGTGTCGCCGAGGCGTCGATATTGAGCACCTGCGCGAGTTGCTGGAAAGCACGTTGCAAGAGCACGGCCTGGCCCGCCACAGCGTGGCGAAAGTCGCCACGATCGATATAAAAGCGGACGAGCCGGGGATCATCGCGTTGGCGGAATCGCTGGGAGTCCCGCTGACGATCTACACCGCCGAGGAGTTGAACGCCGTCGGAGACCGGCTTGCCGGCTCGGAATCGAGCGGCGAGTTAAACAGGCCTACCCCTTCAGCGGCGCGGGATTTGCTCGGCGTGTTCGGCGTTTCCGAACCGGCGGCGATGCTGGCGGCCGGAGCGGATGGGCTGGTGGCCCCGCGCACGAAATCGGACCGGGCCACCGTGGCCGTGGCGCGCGTCCCCAAACGGTCAAGTTGACTGGTGAGTCGAATATGAACACAGGCAAACTCTACCTGGTGGGGTTGGGGCCCGGCGATGCCGGTCACCTGACGCCGGCCGCCGCCGCCGCCATCGCGGATAGCGACGAGTTGGTCGGCTACCACTATTACATCGAGCAGGTCGCCGGCGATGTGGCGGGCAAGGTCAGCCACGCCATGGAACTGGGCCAGGAACTGGAACGGGCCGCCCTCGCCGTGGACATCGCGTACTCCGGCAAGACCGTCGCGGTGGTGTCCTCCGGCGACGCCGGCATCTACGGCATGGCCGGGCCGGTGTTTCGCGTCCTCACCGATCGGCAGTGGGACGGAGAGTATCCGGCGGTGGAAACGGTGCCGGGAGTTTCGGCGTTGCAGTCGGCGGCGGCGCTGCTGGGATCTCCGTTGATGCAGGACTTCTGCGCTATCAGCCTGAGCAACCTGCTCACGCCCTGGGAGCAGATACGCCGACGCCTGGAGGCTGCCGCGGCCGGCGATTTCGTTACCGTCCTGTACAACCCGCGCAGCCGGCGCCGCGTCAGCCAGTTGCAGGAGGCCCGCGAGATTTACCTGGAGCATCGCAGTTCCGATACGCCGGTGGGCATCGTGCGGCACGCCTTTCGGCCGGAGCAGGCCGTTTCGCTGGCGGATCTCGGCGGCCTGGACGGTGAACGGCTGGGCGTGGACATGTTTACCACCGTCGTCATCGGCAACTCCAACACCTACGTGCACAACGGCAGGATGGTCACGCCGCGAGGCTACGAAGTCAAGGGCTAGCGGCAATCCGTTGCTGTTATACTGCGCCGAAATTTGAGACAGACTCCCGCGAACAGGAGGCCCAATCGTGCTAGCCATACGTCCCAACCCGGTGAAAGAGAAGTTGCAGCGAGGCGAACCCGCGACCTGCATCTCCGGCCTGATGAGCAGCGAGATCATCGACTTTCTGGGCCCGGTGGGGTTCGATTCCGTCTGGATGGAGTGCGAGCACGGGCCGGTGGACTGGGAAACGCTGGGCGACATGACCCGGGCCTGCGACCTGTGGGGCATGGCGTCAATCACCCGCTGCAACGCCAACGACGCCGGACTCATTACGCGCACGCTGGACCGAGGCTCCATGGGCGTGGTGCTGCCCCACGTCAACACGCGGGAGGAGGCGGAAGCCGCCGCCGGCGCGGCCAAGTTCGCCCCCCTGGGCTATCGCGGGATGTTCGGCGGCCGGCAGTCCTTCGGCGTCCCCGACTACGTCCATAAGGCCAACGACCAGACCATGGTGGTCGTCCTCATTGAGGAAGTGGCCGCGTTAGACAACCTGGACGACATTCTCAAGGTGGACGGCATCGACGTGTTCTTTGTCGCGCCCACCGACCTGTCGCAGACCATGGGGCACATCGGCAACGTAGGGCACCCGGAAGTCCAAGCCGCCATCGACGACGCCATCGCCCGCATCGTTAACGCGGGGCGCACGGCCGGCACGTTGGTCAACGACGACAACGTGGCCGCCTACGTGGAAAAGGGCGCCCGGTTCCTCATGACGTCCTGGAACGCCTGGGTGGCCCGAGGCGCCAGCGAGTTCTTGGGGCGGATACCGTGACCGACCTGCGGCGACCAGCTTTCGGAGATTGCCTCAATGCGTCAGACAGAGATAATGCCCTACCAAGCCCGAGACGCCCCCTCCTATCAAACTAGCCTGACTTATCTGAGCCGCTGGCGCAGGCTGGGGGCGCTCCTCATCGAAGCGCTCATTTGGGGTGTGGTCGGTGGGATATTGTCGGCTATCACCTTCGGCGCACTGACGCCGATTCTGATTATCGGTCAGGTTGCCTACGCCGCCCTTTTCGTCTGGTACTTCGGCGGCCAAATAGGGCATCTTGTAGTTGGCGCCCGCGTCGTCAACCATCGTAACGGCGCGCCAGTAAGTTTGGGGCAGGCTGTTGGACGGGCCGTATTGTTCCTTCTGGATCTGCTAATCATCCCCTGGCTGATCAACTGCGGTATGGTGCTGTTCCGCGCTGACCGTAGGCACCTATACGACCTGATGGTTGGCACTGTGGTCGTTTATGACCACCGTGCCAGCGGAGACCGTTGGACACGCATCGCGCCCAGGCGATAAGGCAAGGTCAGCCATGGTTGTCGATGGCGGAGTGATATATTCCGAACCCGGGGCGCGGCCAGGTCCAGCGCCACATTCCGCCTCGGCGGCGGCGAACCCGGCGGCCCGCTTGTTCGCGCGGCTGATTAACGGCGCGCTTTTATTTATCCTCAGCTCGCTGTTCTGGCTGGTGATGTTCGTCAGCATCGCCGTGGTAGTAGCGGGCGACCTTGCACGAGAGCTCTGGCCGCTGGTGAGTGAACTGGCTGTTAGCGACGCGCCTGACGCTGGGCCTGCCATTGAGGACGCTCTATCGGACTATTCGGAGACGTATTCAGTAGGCGCGGCCACGCTGGACGCTGCCATAATCTTGCTGGCTCCATTGGGGGCAGCGTTGCTGGTTTTCGTGCTGCGAGTATTCTACCTGTGCCTCATGGTGCGATTTGCCGGGGGCGATTTCGGGCATCTGCTACTGGGACTGCGCGTGGTGAATTACCGGAACGGCGGCCGCCCCTCTTTCGGGCAGGCGTTGGGACGGGCGCTGCTGAAACAGTTTGACGGTCTGATTTTCCCCTGGCTGATTAACGGCGTGATGGTACTGGTCGCCCCGGAGCGGCGTCACCTATACGACCTTGCCGTCAATACCATGGTGGTAAGGGCGAGCGAGACTGCGCTCCCGGCTTCTGCAACTCGGCCCGTAGCGCAGCCAACGGACGTTCCTCAACTAACCGAACGCCGACCGGGAATCCCCCTGCCGCCTTCCCGCAGCTGACCGGCTTATGTGGCCGCCGCAATGAGGTCACTGCGTCGCGTTGGCGATGGCCTCAGTGCGCGGTTCGCCGCCGTGATCGACGTCCCAGTCCCATAGGTCGGCGTGGAAGCCGGATAGGTTCTCGGCCAGCGTGTTGATGAAATTGCGCACGCCGCGCCCGTGGAACTTGCCCCGCAGCGTACAGACGCCGATATTCGCCGACGGGAAGATGTGGTCCAGGCGCACCACCGCCAGCCGATCGTGATCCTCCGGGTGCAGGGTGAAATCGCTGACGATGGCGATGCCCATGCCGATGGCAACGTAACGCTTGATCATCTCCGTGTTGTCCATCTCAAGCACAACGTCGTAGTTGACGCTGCGCTCCCGGAGCTTCTGCTCCACGCGCCGCCGGCTCAGGCTCTCCGGGCTGTTCAGAATCAGCGGGAACCTGGCCATGTCCTCGATGGTGACCGGGTCGCGATGCAGCAACTCATGGCTGGGCTCGGAGATGAGCACCACGTTGTAGTCGAACAACTCGGAAAATTCCAGGGACGGGTCATCCGTCGGAGGAGCGGAACACAGCGCCAGGTCAACCTCGCCGGACTTGACCAGTTGAATCAGGTTGGCATAGGAACGCGCCACCAGCCTCATGCGAACGTCGGGGTATCGGGACCGGAACTGCCGGATCGGGCGCGGCAGATGGTAGGAAACTATGTCCGGGTAAGCGCCCACCACGAATGAACCGCGTCC
>JAJDWF010000011.1 GCA_022825745.1 Dehalococcoidia bacterium
CCGCTACGCCGAGTACCTGGTCGTGTGGAACGCCGAAAACCCCGGCAATCCCATCGACTTCAACCGCATCCGCTGGACCAACATCCGCTGGCGACACCTCTACCCCATCCGCGCCCCCTGACCAGGGTACCCGCCGTTCACCCCCAAGTTGCCGCCGCCGCCCCGGTACGCTAACCTGTCCCACGCTGGCCGGAAAATCGGCAGGAGGGTTTTGTCATGGCGACGGTAATGGAGCGCAGGATCAGGGGCCGCGAGCGGCAGGACATCGCCGACGAACTCAGCCGCCGCGTTGACGGCGAGGTGCGGTTCGACCCCTACTCGCGCCTGCTGTACAGCACCGACGCCAGCATCTACCAGATGGAACCCGTCGGCGTCGTGATCCCGCGCAACGCCGCCGACGTCCAGGCCGTCGTGGAGTTCGGCGCGCGCGAGGGCATCCCCGTGCTGCCCCGTTCCGGCGGCACCAGCCTGGCCGGCCAGACCGTCAACCACGCCATCGTCCTGGATTTCAGCAAGTACCTCAACAACGTCCTCGAAGTGAACCCCGAAGAGCAATGGGCACGTGTCCAGCCCGGCATCATCCTTGAACAACTGACCCGCCAGGTTTCCTCCCACGGCCTCCAGTACGCTCCGGATCCCACCACGGCCAACCGCGCCTGCGTCGGCGGCGGCATCGGCAACAACACCTGCGGCGCCCACTCCGTCATCTACGGCAAGACCCTCGATCACATCAGGGAGCTTGACGTAATCCTGTCCGACGGTTCCACCGCCCACCTGGGCGAGCTGACGCCGGCCGAGCTGGAATCCCGGCTCAGCGCCACCGGGCTGGAGGGAGAGATTTATCGCGGCGTCCTCCGCATCGCCCGCGAGCAGAAGGACGAAATCGACCGCACCTACGCTAAGATCCAGCGTCGCGTCAGCGGCTACAACCTGGACGAGTTCATCCTGGACGACGGGCACGGCCACCCCGTCAACCTGGCCCGCATGGTGGTGGGTTCCGAGGGTACGTTGTGCGTCGTTACCGAGGCCAAGGTGAACCTGGTGCCTCGCCCCACCATGACCTCCCTGTCCATCCTGCACTTCCGCACCATCTTCGACGCCAGCGAAGCCACCACCCGCGTCCTCACCCACGATCCGTCGTCCATCGAGCTCATCGACAAGATGGTGCTGGACCGGGGACGGGAAGCCCTGGGTTCCTCACGCAACCTGTCGTTCATCCAGGGCGACCCCGGCGCCATGCTGGTCGTGGAGTTCTACGGCGAGTCCGAGGACGAGCTGACCGCCCGCATGAACGCCCTGAAAGCCGACATCGGCCTCGCCTACGCCTGCGTCAACATCCTCGACCGCGCCGGCCAGGCTGCCGTCTGGAACGTCCGCAAGGGCGGCCTCGGCCTGCTGATGAGCACCCGCGGCGACGCCAAGCCCATCCCGTTCGTCGAAGACCCGGCGGTCGATCCCTCCGTCATGGGCGAGTTCGTCCGCCGTTTCGACGAGATCGTCACCGAGCACGGCACCACCGCCGGCTACTACGGCCACGCCTCCGTGGGCTGCCTGCACATCCGCCCCCTGATCAGCCTCAAGGACGAGGAGGGCATCAACAAGATGGTCTCCATCGGCGACGCCGTTTCCGACCTCATCAAGGAGTTCGGCGGCTCCATGAGCGGTGAGCACGGCGACGGCATCGTGCGCGGCGTCTGGACCCGCAAGATGTTCGGCGACCGGATCTACAACGCCTTCCGCGAACTCAAGCAGACCTGGGACCCCCAGGGCATCATGAACCCGGGCAAGATCATCGACACGCCGCCCATGACCGATAACCTCCGCTACGGGATGACCTACCAGGCCACCGACCTGCCGACGTCGCTGGATTTCTCCGCCGACTTTGGCTATGCCGGCGCGGTGGAGATGTGCAACGGCATGGGCGCCTGCCGCAAGTTGGACGGCTCGATGTGCCCTTCCTTCATGGCCACCCGCGACGAGGAACACTCCACCCGCGGCCGCGCCAACCTGCTGCGCGCCGCCTTGTCCGGCCGGATGCCAGAAGGCGCGGAGGGTTCCATCACCGACCAGCGACTGCACCAGGCCCTGGACCTGTGCCTGGAGTGCAAGGCGTGCAAGGCCGAGTGCGAGTCCGGCGTGGACATGGCCAAACTCAAGTACGAGTTCCTGGACCATTACCACCGGGAGCACGGTGTACCGCTGCGCTCCCGGCTGTTCGCTAACATCAACGCCCTGAACAAGTTGGGCAGCCGCTACGCCCCGTTCACCAACTGGCTGGCCGGCACGGGTTTGGGCAAATCCCTGGCGTCCACGTTCCTCGGCATCGCGCCGCAACGCCAGCAACCGGCCTTCGCGCCCCAATCGCTGCCCCAGTGGTTCACCCAGCGGGGCCGAAACGGCCACCCTGGAAAGTACGGAACGGTCGCCCTCTACAACGACACCTTTATGAACTACAACTATCCTGAGATCGGCATCGCCGCCGTGGAGGTCCTGGAAGCCGCCGGCTACTCCGTTGAGTTGGTGGACGGGGGTTGCTGCGGTCGCCCCATGATCTCCAAGGGTCTGCTCAGCCAGGCGCGGGAGCAGGCCAACGCCAACATCGACGCCCTCCACGCCTACGCCGAGCGGGGCATCCCCATCGTCGGCTGTGAGCCCAGCTGCCTGCTCACCCTGCGCGACGAGTATCCCGAATTTATCGCCGACCACCGCGCGCAAACCGTGGCCGAAAACTCATTCCTCATCGACGAGTTCCTGGCCCAGGCCCACTCCGCGGGCAAACTGGATCTGCAATTCTCGGAACTGGGCAAGCAGGTGATGTTCCACGGCCATTGCCACCAGAAGGCTATCACCGGCGCCGGCGACGCGATGTTCATGCTCAACCTGCCGCCCGGCTACCAGGCGGAACTGATCAACGCCGGGTGTTGCGGCATGGCCGGCTCCTTCGGGTTCGAGAAGGAGCACTACGATATCTCCATGCAGATCGGCGGCCTGTCCCTGTTCCCCGCAATAGAAGCCAAACCCGATTGGGAAGTGGCCGTCATGGGCGTCTCCTGCCGCCAGCAGGTAGAGCACGGCGCCGGCCGCCGCGCCCGGCACCTGGTAGAAGTGCTGCGGGACGCCGTAGTAACGCCGACAGACTAGAGCCTGTTAATCATCAGTCTGCTTCAAGTTCTTTCGGATCGAACTGAAGCCAGTGGATTGTTCCAACCTCGACCAGTTCCTGCACGGCACGGTCGTTGGACACGCTGGCCACCACGGGGTGTGCGACGTGGCCGGTCATCCTGGTTAGGAATCCCGCGTTGCGGATAGCCCGGTCGCTGTCGCGAAGGTCTGCGGTGAAAGATGCTTCGGCGGCGACGTAATGAGTATCACCATGTTCGTCGATGCCCTCGAGGACCATATCGGCCCGGTAGAAACTCCGGCGTTGTCCCAAGTTCACGTCGTTGGAAAGACCGGACTTCCGGGCCATGCGGACGAGGTCGTTACGGTGGAGGAAGCTCACGAAGTCGAGATGGAAGGTGTCCAGGATAGCTTCGAAACTGTCGTTGAGGAGACGGCGAGCGGCGTTGCCTTTCAGAATGCCGAGGGTATCCTCAGTGCGCCGGTTGAACCCTTCCTGGCGTTGATTGAACCCTTCTTGACGCTCGTTGAACCCTTCCTGGCGCTGATTGAACTCTTCTTGACGCTGGTTGAAGCCGCGCTGTTCGGTGATGAAATCCTGGAATGACTCGTTCAGTGTTTCCTGGCGCTCGTTGAACTTCTCCTGGCGTTCGATGAACCCTGCGACGAACGATGCGAATTGCGCGAAGCGTTCGGGCAGCTCAATGAGTTCCCGGGCCAGCAAAAGGTTGCGGACCTCGTTGCGGAACTGGGCGTCGTCCTCGAGCGTTTGCAGGAAAAGGGCGCGGTCTTGTTGGTTCATGGTGGTCATGGGCGCAAGGGATGTACTCTCATTTTAGCAGCGTCGAAAGACGCATGGCAAAATGCCCTACCGAACCAGAGCCCACACGCCGGGACATTGCTCCCATCGGGGTTGCGAGCTCACCGTCGGGCGCTGGTTTTGAGCGCACTGGAACGGCGACATCCAATAGTCCTGTCTGCCCGATGCCATGCCATGAGATCCCGCAGACCCCGCTCGAGGTATTGGATCTACGCTGAAAGTCCTTTCTGGCGGCGCGAACTGCTGAGTCATGGTATCTAACGGAACGTCATTGAGGACAGCAATATCCTCCGGGCGTTCTCCCGTCAACCTGATGCGGGCTCTCGAGGTTTCAGCCTTAATGTCCTGTATTGGTTGGTCGTCCCCGAATCCCAGCGTTATATCCCGGTTAGTCAGGATCTCCGTGTAGGCGACCTCCGAATGGTCATTTGACCTGTCCACGTCATACTGGGCATCCGCCTCGACCCGTATCCAGTGGCCGCCCAGATCGTACCTCAAAGTCTTCCAGGTGAATTCCACGATGCGCGATTCGCCGGGGCCCAGGCTTACGCTTTGATCGTACATGGTCCGCCCTTCCGTAATGTCTCTCAAAATTATGTTGGCACGGCCTTTGTATTCACCTACGTTGCGCACGAACGCCGCCACTTCCGTCCAGTCGCCTTTCACAATCGGATGCGACGGGTGTGGCGGGTATATGTCCACCACCGCAAAGTCCACCGTCGGCGGCAGCAACTCCACGAAGAACACCCTCCTGTCATTCGGGGTTTCGACACGGAACCGATGCGTTCCCGGCGCATACCTACCGGTGCGCCAGGTGAACTTACGAACCACAGTCTCGCCGGCCCCGACCCGCGGCCGGCGGCTTTCCGGCTGCTTGTCGGCCGATGGAAAGTGCAACGTTACCGGCGCGCTCCCGGCCTGTGTTCCCCTGTTGTAAATCTCCACCGTGATTGATACAGGCTCGCCCGCCACTGGCGCCACCGGTGTCCATGACACCCCGGCAATCGCAAGACTGGCCTGCGTAGCACTGACGACCGGCCCGACAGCCCCTCCGCTTGGCCCAGCCACTCCTCCGCCGGCCTGTGGAGTAGGTGTCGGCTGAGCTGTCGGCTTAGGAGTAGGCTGTGCCGTCGGAGTCAGAGTCGGAGTCGGCGTGGGCTTGGGCGGGGGCGCGGCCAATGCAACGCTGAAAGTCCGTTCAGCCCCGGGTACTTCGACTCGGAACTGGTGGTTTCCCGGTTCATAACGACTCGTGCGCCACGTGAACGTAGCAAGTACAGTTTCATCCGGTACTGCCCGCGGCTTGCGAGTTTCTGGCTGTTTGTCGGCAGATGGGAAATGCAGCGTAACCGGAATGTTGGCGGCCACCGGCCCGTAGTTGCGCACTGCCACGGCGATAGTAACCGCCTCTCCAACAACCGCCGATGCTGTAGATGGTGTAACGTCCTCAATCCTGGCGGTAATCACCAGCGGCGTCAAATGCAGCCCAATCGTTGCCGACGTATCCCCGTAAGTCGTGTTGCCGTCAACCAGCAGGTCGGCCACTAGAGTGTACGCGCCAGGTTCGTAATTGCTGGTCTTCCAGGTGAAAGTTGCCGCACCGGTTTGCCCGGGCAGGACTCTGGGCGACTTGCGTTCTGGTTGTTTGCTCGCAGACGGGAATGTGAGCCGAACCGGGATGTTGATGGCCCGACTGCCATTGTTCCGTACCGTAACCGTAATGGACACTTGCTCGCCTCGCATCGCCGTTCCGGTCGGATTGCTGACAATAGTGATTATCTCCGCATCTATGCGGGGCGTCGGTGTTGAACTGGGTGTCGGCGTCGGAGTTGGCGTGTGAGTAGGGGTAAG
>JAJDWF010000053.1 GCA_022825745.1 Dehalococcoidia bacterium
ACGCTGGTCTTGGGTATCTCGGCGATGAACACCACGTCGTCGGGCAGCCACCAGCGGGCGAACTTGGGTTGAATGAACTCCAGGATCACTTCTTTGGTCAGGGGCGCCGAGGTCTCGGCCCGCGCCACCACGCACGCCAGCGGCCTTTCCTGCCACTGCGGATGCGGCACCGCGATGACCGCCGCCTCCAGCACGTCGGGATGCGCCATGATCTCCGATTCCAGGTCCACCGAGGAGATCCACTCGCCGCCGCTCTTCACCATGTCCTTCACCCGGTCCACGATCTGGATGTAGCCGTCCCGGTCGATGGACGCGATGTCCCCGCTGTGGTACCAGCCGTCCACGAACGTCTCCGCGCTGCGTTCGTCGTCAACGTACTCGTTGGCGACCCACGGCCCGCGGAACCACAGCTCGCCCCGCTGCTCGCCGTCCCATTCCGCCTCGTCGCCGTTTTCGCCCACCAATTTCGTTTCTATGCCCGGCGCGACTACGCCCTGCTTGGCGCACAGTTCCAGTTGTTCCCGCTCCGAAAGCTCGTCCAGCCAGCTGCGCCGACGGTTCACCGAGATCAGCGGCGCGGCCTCGGTCATCCCGTAGGCGTGGGTCATGTCCACGCCCAGCCGGTCCCGGTACGCCTGCAATACCGCCAGCGGCAGAGCCGAACCGCCGCTCACCACCTGCCGCAGCGAGGATAGGTCGTACTCCACGCCGGAACGCTCCAGGTAGTCCAGCACGCCGATCCAGATGGTTGGCACTCCGGCGCTCAGCGTAACGCCTTCCCGCTCAATCATCTCGCAGATCGCCCGCGGGTCGGGCCGCGCGCCGGGGAACACCTGGCTGGCGCCCACCAGCGTCGCCGAATAGGGCAGGCCCCAGCAGTTGGCGTGAAACATGGGCACCACCGCCATGACGCGGTCCCGCTCCGACAGCGAGAACATATCGGTCATCGCCGAGGTCAGCGAGTGCAGATACACCGCCCGGTGCGAATACGCCACCGCTTTGGGCAGCCCCGTGGTGGCCGACGTGTAGCACAGCCCCATGGTGGAATACTCGTCCACGTCCGCCGGACGGTAATCCGGCGACGCGGCGGCCAGCAGCGTCTCGTAGGACACCGCGCCCGGCAGCGCAGTCGCTACCTCGTCCGGTTCGCCCAGGATGATAAAGTGCCGCACCGTGGTCAGCCGGTCGCCGATGGCTTCAATCAGCGGCGCCAGGTCCGGGTCAATCAGCAGCGCCTTGTCGCCGGCGTGGTTGATGATGTACGCCATGTCGTCGGCGGCCAGCCGGATATTGATGGTGTGCACCACCGCGCCAATGGTCGGCGGCGCGAAGTAGGCTTCCAGGTGCCGGTAGTTGTTCCACGCAAAGGTGCCCACCCGGTCGCCCACGCCGATGCCCAGCTCCCGCAGCGCGTTGCCCAGCCGCGCCGTGCGGGTCAACAAATCGGCGTAGGTATAGCGATGAGTCCCCTCACCCACCCGGGTGACAATCTCTTTGTTGGGGAATCGTACCGCCGCCCCTTCCAGAATCCGTTGGGCCAGCAACTCATATCGCATCGTCATGGCGAACCTCCTCTACGGATGCTTGATGCTCACGCCGCCGTCAATCGCCCAGGTCTGTCCCGTTACGTACGCCGCCGCCGGCGACGCCAGGTACACCGCCAGGTAGCCCACCTCGATCAGTCGTCCCACGCGGGCCAGCGGGATTGAATCGCCGGCTGCGGCATCCCGCGCCGCAAACGCTTCCTCCGACATCTGCTCGGGGTCGGGGAAGGTTCCCGGCGCGATGGCGTTGCAGCGTATGCCGTGGGGCGCCCATTCCTGCGCCACCACCTCGGTGAACCGCATCAGCCCCGCCTTGGCCGCGTCGTACGCCGCCGACATCGGCCGGCCGCGGAACGACGCCCACCCGCTGATGTTGATGACGTTGCCCTGCCCCCGTTCCAGCAGATGCGGCCCGACGGCGCGGCAACCCTGGAACGCCTCGGTCAGGTTGATGTCCACGATGCTGTGCCACTCTTCCTCGGTCATGCCGGGGATGTCGCTGCCAGGCAGTTGCGCCACCGGCTTGCGGATGGCGTCTCCCACACAATTCACCAGCGTGTCGATGTGGCCGAACTCGGCGATGGTGCGTTCGACAATGGCGTCGGTATCGGCGGCGGTGGTCGCGTCGCCCGTCAGCGGCAGGCACTCCCGGCCCAACGCGCGCACCTCCTCGGCAACCTTGTTCACCCCGGTGGACGTCAGCCCCGTAACCGCCACGTCCGCCCCGGCCTGGGCGAACGCCAGCGCGATGCCCTTGCCAATCCCTCGGCCGGCTCCCGTCAGCAGCACCTTCTGGCCGGAAACGTCGAATATGTCCAGGCTCATCACTCCGCTCCTTATCCTTGTCCCGCTATTGCGCCGTAATGGTGCCACAACGCCCCCGACCCGGCAACCGTCAACACCCCTATGAGTCAATCCCCCGGTTGACAGCGACAACGCCGGCGGTATAATATCGCCGACTCTCTAATTGATACTTTATATCAATACAATCCAAAGGAGGATTCTGTATGACCACGACTACCAAAGTACCCGTTACCATCCTTACCGGCTTTCTCGGCTCCGGCAAGACGACCCTGCTCAACCGGATCCTGACCGAGGAGCACGGCAAGCGTATCGCCGTGATCGAGAACGAGTATGGGGAGGTCGGCATTGACCAGGCGCTCGTCATCAACGCTGACGAGGAGGTCTTCGAGATGTCGAACGGTTGCATCTGCTGCACAGTGCGCGGAGACCTGATCCGGGTGCTCGGCAATCTCATGAAACGCCGCGACAAGTTCGACTACGTGCTGGTGGAAACCACCGGACTCGCTGATCCCGGTCCGGTCGCGCAGACCTTCTTCATGGATGACGAGCTTCGCGAGGAGTTCGCCCTGGACGGGATCGTCACGCTCGTCGATGCCGCCCACATCGAGCAGCAACTCGGCCGAAGCGACGAAAGCACGGAGCAAATCGCGTTCGCAGACGTTCTCGTGCTCAACAAGACCGACCTCGTCAATGGCGAGGTGATCGACCGGCTCGAATCTCGGCTCCGCGACATGAACCGAATGGCGCGCGTCGTGCGCAGCGAGATGGCGAACGTCTCCGTCGAAACTGTACTCAACCTCGGCGCCTTCAACCTCGACCAGGCGCTTGAGCGTCGCCCCACCTTCCTCGAGCCGGAGTACCCGTTCGAATGGACCGGAGTCTATTCCCTTGCTGCCGGCCGCTACGAATTCAGCCTCGCCGAAGGGCCTGATCCGTCGATGTCGCTCGTCGTCGTCTCCGACCAGGACACCGATGACGCCGCCCTCCGTGAGGGCGCTGAGTGGTGCGTGCGGCGGTACGCGGAACCTGCGGAACCGATTCATCCCGGGGCAGAGATTCCCGTCGGAAAGCACGTGAACCTTCTGCTCGACTCCCCGGGGCGCAGGTCATTCTTCCTGCAGGTCGATGCCCCGGCGCAGCTTGGCTTCTACACCCAGCACCTCGCTGAGGAATTCGATATCCGGCTGAAGAACGCGGATGGCGAGGCTTTCAAACTGGCGAGCAGCTTTTGCCCCGAGCCTGACTGCGAAGAGACCGACACCCGGCGTATCAAGGGAGCGGAGGTTCCCGCCGTGGCCGAGCGGACCTGGGTCGCGCAGCACGAGCACGACGACGAAGTGGGATCAATCGCCATCGAGGAGGACGGCGACGTCGATCCCGAACGGCTCAATGCCTGGCTCGGCAAACTGCTCAGTGAGCGTGGGGTGGACATCTTCCGAATGAAGGGCTTCATCAGCCTCGTCGGTGAGTCTCGTCGCTTCGTCTTCCAGGGGGTTCACATGCTCGTTGACGGCCAGCCGGATCGCGAATGGGGGGACACGCCCCGGCGCAATCAGCTCGTCTTCATCGGCCGCAACCTTGATGAGCCGAGCATGCGGCGGGAGTTCAAAGCATGTCTGATTTAAAAATCAACGGCCCAAGGGGTATCCTGCGCCGTGGTTACTCAGCAGAGGTCGGCGACTACGCTATTGCCGGGGGCTGGAGCCTGGGCGGCGAGACGCTGATCGTCGGTGACGCTGAGGGCAGCATCTACGCATTCGACGGCAAGTCCGGCGCAACCACCTGGACGCGGCGCGAGGTCCACGAAGGCGGCGTCCTCGCGGTTGCGATGCACCCAAGCGGGACCGCGTTCGCCACGGCCGGCCAGGACGGCCGAGTCTTAATCTGGAACGCCGCCGAAGGTCAGGTGAGCAAGGTTATCGACGTTGGCGGAGGCTGGGTGGAAAACGTGGCGTGGTCGCCGGACGGCCAATGGTTGTCGCTCTCCTGCTCCCGGCAGGTTCGCGCGTATGGCGCGGACGGCGCGGAGATTTGGCGGTCGGAAGACCATCCCAGCACCGTAAGCGCCATCGCCTGGTCGAGCCTGGGGGAGCTGGCGACCGCCTGTTACGGCCGAGTGTCGTTCTTCGACGCGCCCACCGGCGAGCTTCGCCAGAAGCTGGAGTGGCAGGGGTCCATGGTGTCGATGGTACTGAGCTCCAACGGCGATATCGTGGCCTGCGGCAGCCAGGACAACACGGTGCATTTCTGGCGTCGCTCCACGGAGCAGGACTCCATGATGTCAGGCTATCCGGTCAAGCCCTCCGCCCTGGCTTTCGACGACAGCGGCGCCCTTTTGGCCACCGGCGGGGGCGAGGCGGTGACCGTTTGGAGCTTCCACGGAAGCGGCCCCGAAGACACGACGCCCGGCGTTCTGGAGTTCCATGCTCAACCCGTTACCACGCTTTCCTTCGCTCCCGGCGCGATGCTCCTGGCATCGGGAGGCCGCGACGGCAACGTGGTTGTGTGGTCGCTTCAGAAAGACGGAACCGGCGGTCCGCTGGGGGCCGCGGTCGTGGCGGACTCAGTGGCCGAATTGTACTGGCGGCCTGACGGACGCTCGCTCGCCGCGCTTGACGCCCGGGGCGGCGTAACGGTCTGGCGCGTCGGACGCTCCAAGGACCGGATTGAACGCGCCCGCGCCGGGTTTCGCCGCACCTGGTTACGCCAGTTGGCGGGCCTGAGAAATTGACCGCGTTTTTGACAACCGCCGGCGTCCTTGCTAGACTCCGCTGCCCAACGTTCGGGTGCATCTGTCAAACACCCGTGCGGCTTCCCCCGCTCTCCGCAAATAGCAAGAGCCGGTAGAGCGGAATTTTTGTCCATCGAAACTCACTTGGAGGATCATTATGCGGATTTTATTGAGACAACATATCAAACTGATTGTGCCGGGCGCGTTGGTGGTTCTGCTGGCCGTCGCAATGGCCTGCGGCGCTCCCAGCGCCCCCGCGGAAAACGCCCCGGCGCCAACCGCTGCCCAATCCCAGGCGCCCGTTGCGGCAACCGCTGTTCCGCAACAACCTGCTCAACCGTCCGCGGCGTCGGAACAGCCGACGGCGCCGCCCGCAGCGGCCGGTCAGGCGGCGACGGTCGCCGATCCCGAAGTGGAACGTCCCACCCTGAACGCCGGCGTCATCTGGCTCAGCACTCCATTGGACCCGGCGGAGAGCGGTTGGGTAGCCAGCCAGTCGGGAATGTCGGAGAACCTGTTCCGCCTTTCTGCCAGCGACCTGGGCCCTGAGCCCTGGCTGGCCACCGGCGCAACGCAGATCGACCCGCTCACCTGGGAGATTGGGATTCGATCCGGCGTCGTGTTTCACAACGGCAAGGCCATGGATGCCCAGGCCGTGAAGGATTCCCTGGACAGGACGGTCCGTTTGTCGGAAGGGTCGGCGGAATCGTTGGCCATCGACAGCGTTACCGTCAAAGACGAGCAGACTATCGTCGTGACTACCAGCGAACCACGACCGACGTTGCCCGGCTTGCTGACAACTCCCGCGGTGGCGATCACCGACGCTGCGGCAGCCGACGCCGCCGGAGAGGGCAACTTTATCGACGCCGGCGCCCTGACCGGCCCGTACATGCCCACCCATTACGTCATCGAAGAACGCCTGGAAACTGTCGCTTACGACGACTACTGGGGCGGGAAGCCGCCGCTGGCGGGTATTAACCAGATCGCTATTCCCGACACGAACAGCCGGGAGCTTGCGCTTCAGGCCGGAGACGTCGATGTTGTCATCAACCTCTCTCCCGAGGGTGTGCAGGTCATCGAGGCCGAACCGGGATTGCGTGTCGCCACCGCTGGGATCGGCACGTCAGTTGTGATGTGGTGGGTCAACTTCGAGCGTGAGGCCCTGTCCGACCCGCTGGTTCGCCAGGCAGTAGCTCACGCCATTGACCGGGAGAGCATCGCCGGCCTGGTGGCGCCCGCCGGAACCGGTTCTTTTGCGGATACGTTGCTGCCGGAAGACCTGGTGTCTTGCCCGGGCGTGGCCGGACCAGGTTTCGACCCGGCCCGTTCTCGGGCATTGCTGTCTGAAGCGGGCTATGCCGATGCCGACGGCGACGGGTTTGTCGAAAAGGACGGCCAGCCGCTGGAGATCGTCATCGGCGGTTACCCCCAGCGGTTCCAGCTGCCGATCATGGCCGAAACCGCTCAGGCGATGTTGGCCGACGTGGGTATCCGCGTGGACGTGCAGATTACCGAATGGTCGGTGGTCAAGGAGCCGGCCTGGGACCTCTTCGGTTGGTACAACAATGTCGTTGATGCGGGGGACCCGGTGCTGAACGTCAGCAAGTTTGTGGGTCTCGAGGCCAACGCCGAGAGCAGCGCCGCTAACAACTTCGGCCATTACGACAATACCGGAGTCGCGGGGGTGGTCTCCCAGGCCGGCGACGTATCAGACCTTGAGGAGCGCAAACGGATCGCGTGTGAGGCCATGGCGGTGGTCACCGAGGAAATCGCCATCCTGCCGGTGGCCCATGCCTACTTCGTGTACGGCGTCAGCGAACGAGTGACCAATTTTGACCCCCACCCGGCGCATCTCTATTACTTCGACCACCGCATCGGCCTGACCGAGTGATGACCGATTGCGGCTCGTCCCGGCGGAATTAGACTGGCGCCGGCATGTTAGCGTACCTGGCCCGACGGCTGGCCACGCTGCCGCTGCTGCTCCTGGGCATCTCGGCGGTCAGTTTCGCGTTGCTGAACCTGGCCCCGGGCGACCCGGCCGAGATTGTGCTGCGCCAGCGCAATCCGGGCCAGTTGCCCAGTGCGGCGGCAGTGGCGGCCATGCGCACCGAATTGGGCTTGGACGCTTCCCTGCCGGCGCAATACGCTCGCTGGGTGTCGGGCGCGCTGATGGGCGACCTGGGCCGGTCCTACTCGACCGAACGGCCCGTGGCCGCCCAGCTGGCGCGCCGTACCGTACCGACGGCCATGCTCACCGCGGCCGCGCTGGCCCTGGCCCTGCTGGTCGCAGTGCCCATGGGCATCCTGTCGGCCCGGCGGCGCGGCAGCGTCGTGGACACCGTCGCGCGGCTGGCGGCGCTGGTTGGGGCGGCGGCTCCATCCTACGCCCTGGCCTACGGGCTGATCATCCTGTTCGCGGTGAAACTCTCGTGGCTGCCGGCCCTGGGCTACGGCTCGGCTGCGCAGGTGGTTCTGCCGGCCATCGCGCTGTCCCTTGCTCCCATGGCCCAGCTGATGCGGCTCATACGCGCCAGCATGCTGGAGACCCTGGGGCAGGACTACATCCGAACGGCGCGGGCCAAGGGGCTGTCTGAACAAACCGTCGCCTTCAGCCACGCTCTCCGCAACGCGCTGCTGCCGGCCATCGGGGCCACCGGAGTGAACCTGGGTTACCTGCTCAGCGGCGCGGTGATAATAGAGACCATCTTCACCTGGCCCGGTCTGGGTCAGCTGATGGTGGGGGCGGCATTGACCCGGGACTATCCCGTAGTGCAGGGGTTCGCTACCTATATTGCCGTGGTGGTGCTGCTGGTCAACCTGGCCGCCGACGTTGCCCTGCGTGTCGCCGACCCGCGCCTGCGCTTCGGACGCAACGAGACGTAGCCGCAGATGATCCGCGACGCTGAACATCTTGCAGAAAGCGTACCCGTTCTGGCAGTCGGCACGAGCGCGCGCCGGCGCCGGAGGTGGCTTGCGCTGTTGTGGGAGCCCGGAACCGTGTTGGGGTTGTTCCTGGTAGCGTCGCTGCTGCTGGCGGGGTTGCTGTCCCCCTGGCTACCGCTGGATGATCCCACGGAGATCAACCTGCCCGAACGGTTGCTCCCGCCGTCCACGACCCACCTGTTGGGCACCGACCATCTGGGTCGGGATACCTTCAGCCGGATCGTTCACGGAGGTCGCATGACGCTGCTGGCCGCCATCACCACCCTGGCCCTCAGCATGACCATCGCGCTGACGGTGGGCATACTGTCCGGATACCACGGCGGCTGGCCCGACACCGCGCTGATGGGCGTCGTTGACCTGCTCCTGGCGTTTCCCTCGCTGATCCTGGCGCTGGCCGTGGCGGGGGCGCTGGGGCCCGGCCTGTTCAACGTGCTGCTGGCGGCCGGAGCGGTCTGGTGGGTGGGGCATGCCCGCATCATTCGCGGCGTCACCATGGGGGCGCGGCAGATGGAGTACGTTACGGCGGCGCGCGCCGCCGGCGCCGGCAGCGGGCGCATCATCCTCAGGCACATCGCGCCCAACATCCTGGGCCCGATCGTCGTCATCGCTTCCCTGGACGTGGGCTGGATCATCCTGGGCATCGCGGGCCTGAACTTCCTGGGGCTGGGCGCGCAGCCGCCCACGCCGGAATGGGGAGCCATGCTCAACGACGCCCGCCCTCACTTGCAAACCGAACCCCGCCTCTTGCTGCTGCCCGGGGTGGCGATTTTCGTTGCGGTACTGGGATTCAACCTGTTGGGCGACGGGCTGCGGGATCTGCTGGACCCCCGGACCGCGTCATCGCCCCGCTCATCCTGAGCCTGTCGAAGGATTCTCCTCTCCCCTTGTGGGAGAGGACTGGAGTGAGGCGCATCATCCCAATGTGTTACAGTTGCGCCCATACGCTACGCTATTCCTGCACAGGAGGCTCCCATGCAGTTCGGAATCTTCACCATCGTTCCCTACCACGAAGACTTCACGCCGCCCCAGGCCCTCAACGACGCGCTGGAGCAGATCGCCTTCGCCGATGAGGCCGGCCTGGATGAGGCCTGGCTGGGCGAGCACCGCTTCTCCCGCCACGGCCTGCTCTCCGGCGTCTGGTCGTTCCTGGGAGCGGTGGCGGGACGCACCAGGAACATCCGCATCGGCACCGCCGTCATCGTCCTGCCGCTGCACAACCCCATCCTGGTCGCCGAGGAAGTCGCCATGCTGGACGTGATCAGCGGCGGCCGCATCAACTTCGGCATCGGCTCCGGCTACCAGCAGCAGGAGTTCGACGGCGTGGGCATCGACATCGACACCAGCCGCGAGCGGTTCCAGGAAGCCGTGGACGTGATCGTCAAGGCCTGGACCGAGGAACGGCTCACCTACCACGGCAAGTACACCAACGTCGATGACCTCTGGGTGCTGCCCAAGCCGGTGCAGCAGCCCCATCCGCCGCTGTTCCAGGCCGTCAGCACCAGCCCGGCCAGCATCGACTTCGCCGCCAGCCGCCAGATCCAGGTCATCACCGGCGGCCCCACCGACATTCTCGGCCAGGCGCCTCAGGTCATCCAGCGCTGGCGCGACAAGATGGACGAGTACGGCTACCCTCACGCGCACCTAGACCCGCCCATGTCCAAGTCCATCTACGTCGCCCCCACCATGGAGGAGGCCGAGCGCGACCCCATCGGCCTGGAGGACTTCTCATCCCGCGTCCTGCGCTCCGCCGGCTCCAATGGCGCGCCCATCGGCATGCCCATGGACAAGAACGGCAAGATTGCCCGGGGCTACGAGCACTGGGCCAACCGCCAGGCCGACCGCGACCGCCGCGACGACCTCGGCCACGCCGGCCTGCCGCCGCTCCGTGGCACGCCCGAAGTGGTAGCCGAGCGCCTCAAGCAGGTGCAGGAGGCCGGCATCAACCACGTCTTCGGCAACTTCGGCTTCGCCGGCCTGCCCCACAGCAAGGTCATGCGCTCCATCGAGCTGTTCGCGACGGAAGTCATGCCCCACTTCCAGGACGCGCCCGTCGCCGCCTCCGCCGACTGATTCCCTAACTTGACACGCTTGCCATTCCCGCATAATCTTTGGCCTGCAAAATCATCCGATTCCGGCACTTTTCCCGGCGGATAACGCCGGGATTTGTCGGCCCGGCTTAGTAAACATCAAATGGGGGAAACCATGGTCAAACAGGGTGTCGTGCCTGACGATTTTAACAAACCTTTCTTCGACGCCGCTAACGAAGGCCGTCTCGTGGTGCAGTCTTGCAATGACCGCCTGTATTTCCCGCCTCGTCCCGCCAGTGAAATCTGCGGTGAGGGCGAGAGCGTCGTCTGGAAGGAAATGAGCGGCCGGGGCACCATCTACAACTACTGCGTGGTGTACGACTGCCCGGTGGCGTCCCTGAAAGAAGACCTCCCCTTCAACCTGGCCGTCATCATGCTGGACGAAGACCCCGGCATCCTGATGTACTCCCACCTGCCGGGCACCGCGCCCGATGAGGTTCCGGTTGGTGCCGCCGTCCGCGTCATCTTCGAGGAGACCGCCAACGGCCAGAAGGTTCCCGAGTGGGTGCTGGTCGAATAGGCGCCCGCGCCGCCGACCCGTATCAACACTGTCATTCCCGCGAAAGCGGGAATCCAGGAAGTCCCCGCAATAGAGTTGAATGGAGTAAGACATGACCACTCAAATGGCGCCAGAATCAATGTACCGCTCCACCGAGGGCCTGGGTGTCTGGCCGCACCGGGGCAAGGTCGCCGCCGTTGGCATCGGCCACTCGCCCACCGCCCGCCGCTGGGATGGCCGGGCCGAAACCTCCGTCGGCGCGCAGAGCATCATGGCCTGCCGCCAGGCCATCGCCGACGCCGGCGTTGACCCCGGCCAGGTTGACGGCATCGTTCTCGTTCCCGTCACCACCACCGGCGCCCACTGGGACGCCGACACTCCCGTCCCCATGGACGTGGTCAACGCCTTCAACCCCACCGACAACCCGCTGGACGGCATCGGCCAGCTCAGCGCCGAGTGGCTCCTGAAGAACATGCCGGAGCTCACCAACGTCAAGTTCACCATGTATGCCCCCGGCTGCATGTCGGCCGCCATCACCGTCGCGGCCCAGGCCGTCGGCGATGGCCTCGCCAGCACCTGCCTGGTGCTCAAGGGCTGGCACAACCTGGAAGGCCGCTACAACCACGGCGGCATCAGCGCGGCCAGCGAGGTCCCTGGCTCCTTCGCCCTCAGCCCCGGCCGCACCCTGTGGGGCGCGCCCGGCTGCTACGGCACCGCCCTCCAGTTCGCCCAGTACTGCACCAAGTACGGCAAGCACCACGACATGATGGCCCCCTTCATGGAGAACTCCCGGCGCAACGGGCTGCTCTTCCCCGAAGGCTATTGGGCGCAGCACCGCCCCGAGCAGTTGCCGCCGGAGGACTACCTCTCTTCCCGCTGGATCGCCAAGCCGGCCAACCTGTTCGACAACGACATCCCAATCATGGCCTCGGCGGCCTACCTCTTCACCACCGCCGAGAAGGCCCAGGACATGGCCCAGAAGCCGGTCTATATCCTCGGCCACGCCTCCAGCCGGGGCACGCCGCGCAGCATCACGCCCACTCTGGAAGAGGTCGAAGCCGAAACCGACTCCACCGGGCGCAAGATCTACGAGGCTGCCGGCATTACCCCCGACGACCTGTCTTTCGAGAACATGTACGACGGCTTCGCCCAGTTCCACCAGTTCCACATCGAAGGTCTGCGCTACCGTGGGATGCAGCGAGGCGACGCGCTGGACTTCTACCAGACCGACATCAGCATCGAAGGCCCGAACCCAATCCTGCCCAGCGGCGGCAACATCGGCAGCGGCCGCAGCCGCTTCTGGATGCACACCGACTGCATCCAGCAGATCCAGGGCCGGGCCGGCGCCCGCGCCGTAACCGGCGTCAAGCCCGAAATCGCCGTATCCGGCGGCCCCATGCCCCTGGGCGGCAACTTCACCGTCTGGAGCGCAACCCCCAACTAGAAACCGCAACCGAGGAAAGAAACTATATGGCAATTCTGATCAGCTTCGACATCGACGGCACGCTGGAGGTGGGCGACCCGCCCGGGCCCCTGACCATGGACATGGTTCGCATCGTCCAGGAAAAGGGATTCCTCATCGGCAGTTGCTCCGACCGCCCACCCACCAGCCAGCGCTCCCTTTGGGAGGAATACAACATCAGCGTGGACTTCGCCGTCGCCAAGCACCTGCTGGCCGGCGTCAAGTCCGAATTCGAAGCTGACGCCTACTACCACATCGGCGACCGCGAGGACCTGGACCGCCAGATGGCCCTGCGCGTCGGTTTCGATTTCCTCTGGCCGGATGAGGCGGCGGAGAAGTCCTGGTTCGACCCCGACGCCTGATACCGGCCCGCTCATCCTGAGCCTGTCGAAGGATAGTCTCATCGCAAACGTAGGGGGCGGGTCTTAGACCCGCCCCTGCTTGCATTTCGTTAGCCCGTCGCCAGCGACCCCATCGGGTCCCACGGCGGCAGCACGATGGGCTCCAGGTCCAGCGCCCGCTGCAACTCCTCGGGCAGGTAGCTCTTGGGCGCGGCGATCTCAAACATGTACTCGGCGAACCAGGAGTCGTTCATCAGGAAGAACCCCTTGTCGCCCACCTTGTCGTCCCAGCTGTTCTCCACCCGCCAGCGCCTTGGCTTGCCGTCCACCACGTCCACGCCGGTGAACAGCATGGCGTGGGTCATCGCCGTCTGGTGGTACTCCAGCCGCTCCGCCTTGTCCATCTCGAAGTCGGCGTTATACACGCTGCCGTAGTCGAACAGCTCGGCGTCCCACAGGCCCTTGTCCCGGTGCATCTGCTTGCCGGTGTCGCAGCCCATCCACACGGGCTTGCCGTCCTGCAGCATCCGCATGGCGATGTCCTTCATCAGCTCGATGTCCACGTTCAGGTACGTGATGCGCGTGCCGTCCACCACGTTGCCCAGGTACTGCACCGTGTAGGTGCGCCCCGGCGGGCTGGACTCCCGGGGGTCGTGAACCAGGCAAACGAACTCCTCCATGGGCGTGGCGATGTACTTCTCCGCGAACTCCAGCGGCGTCATCGCGCCGTCCCGGTGGAACTCGCCGTCCTTGTCCTTCCACTGCCAGTCGAACTCGGCCGGCGGGTTGCCCAGGTGGATGCACAAAATCTGGTAGATGGCCTGTAGCGCCTCCTGCTTGGCGTCCCGCATGGCGTCCAACCCGGCTTCGTCGGAGTACAGGCGGCGGATGTTGCGCGCGCCCTGCCGCACCTGGTAATTGAGGCCGGCGTTCATGCGCATGGAGTTGCCCGAGCTTTCCGTCTCCGGCATCACCGTCTTGGGGACCACGCCGTGCTTGCGCACCAGGCTCACGAACATGTCCCACTGCCCGCCGTCGCCCAGCGGCTGGTTCAGCAGCCACGCCACCACCCGGTCGTCGATGGGCCGGTCGGCGGTCTCGATGACGGCCTCCAGGATGTAGTTGGCCCGCTCCATCTTGTCCCAGAACATAACGTAGCTCTGGCTGAACTCAAACTCCTTGACGTTCAGCAGGTTGCGCGTCTCCGAGCGGAACAGGTTGAGGCCGGCGAACATCCAGCAGCGGCCGGAGCGGGCCTGGTTGGTAACGCTCCAGTCGTCCAGCACCGTGGAGAACGAGTTGGTCGCCTGCGCCACGATGTTGCGGTTCAGCGCCACGTCGTTCACGTCGTGCTGCGTCACCACGTTCTGCATCAACTGGTGCGCCGGCTGCGCCTCGTAAGCCTCCTGGAAATTGGACAGGGTCGCGCCGTCAAGGGCGCCGGGATTGGCTTGTGTCGTCATGCTTCAAATCTCCTTGATTGCATCGTTGAGTTGGAAACTCTCGATACTACCATCGCGGACGTAGCGCGGCAATCTCGTCGCGTCAAACTGCCCCCACCGGTGTCAGACTCCCCACCACCTCCGTAATCTCCGCCACCGCCCGGTCAACCTCGTCCGTCGTGGTGAACCGGCCGACGGTTAGCCGCAGCGTGCCCATGGCGTACTCCGTTGGTACGTTCATCGCCTGCAAAACGTGGGACACCTCAACCTGGTCGCTGTGGCAGGCCGCGCCCGCCGACGCCGCCACTGTGGGCAGGCTCGCCAGCACCCGGTCGGCCTCTACGCTACGGAACGCGATGCTGCACGTGTTGGGCAGCCGCTTGTCTGGATGGCCGTTGATTCGCGCGTCGTGCCTCGATTCCAGCAGGCCCGATTCCAGCTGGTCGCGCATGGCCCGCATGTGGCCGGCGTACTCGGGCAGGTTCCGCTCGATCAGCTCGCACGCCTTGCCCAGGCCGGTCATTTCGATGACGTTCTCGGTGCCCGCGCGTCGGTTCTGCTCATGGTTCGCGCCGTGCATCAGCTTTTCGAGTTCTACGCCCGGCCGGATGTACAGCGCGCCGATGCCCTTGGGCGCGTACAGCTTGTGGCCCGCTACCGACAGCAGGTCAATGCCCAGGTCGTCCACCCTGACCGGTATCTTGCCGATGGATTGCGCGCAGTCGCTGTGCACCAGGACGCCGTGCCGGTGCGCGATTTCGGCGATCTCCGCGATGGGCAGTATCGTCCCCACTTCGTTGTTGGCGTGCATGATGGTCACCAGCACGGTTTCCGGCGTGATGGCGTCCTCAACCTGCTGCGGGTCCACCATCCCGCGCTCGTCCACCGGCAGGTAGGTGGTGCGAATCCCGTACCCTTCCAGGTAGCGGCACACCTCCGTAACCGCAGGATGCTCCACTGCCGTCGTGATGATGTGGTTGCCCCGCTCCCGGTACGCGCCGACCACGCCCCTGATGGCATGGTTGTTGGCCTCGGTGCCGCCGCTGGTGAAGATCAGGTCGTCCACGGCGCAGCCCAGCATGGATGCCACCTGCCCCCGCGCGGTATCAACGCCCTCCCGCGCCGCCACGCCGAAGGAATGGCCGCTGGACGGGTTGCCAAACCGCCCGTGCACGAACGGCAGCATGGCCTCGGCAACTTGCGGGTCGATGGGCGTCGTCGCGTTGTAGTCCAGGTAAATGTCGCTCATGTCCGGTTCAACCGTGTCCAGTGCATCGTTTCGCCGCATTATAGCCCAAATGTCACTCTCGCTTGCTTTCCCCACCGTCATCCGCCTCCAGCCGCCGCTCCAGCCTTTCCAACGTACTCCGCGCCGCCCGAACTTCCTGCATCAACTGCTCGCGGGACACCGGCCCCTCGATCTCCGGCGGGCGCTCCCGCTTGGCGTCGTCCAGGCTGTTGATGATGATGGCGATGAACATGTTGATGACCACGAAGGTGCCCACCACCACGTAGCTCACGAAGTACAGCCAGGCCCACGGGTAGTGCCGCATCGCCGTGTTCATCACCTCCGTCCAGCCATCCAGCGTGATGATGTTGAACAGCGTCAGCACCGACAAACCTAGGTTGCCCCAGCGCGCCGGGTCCAGCTCGTGGAACAGGTGATACCCCATGATCGCGTAGATATACACCACGATGCTCATCAACATGATCACGTGGCCCACGCTGGGGATGGCGCGCACCAGCGCCGCCACGATCAGCCGCAGGTCCCGTATCGCCGAGATCAGGCGCACCACCCGCAACAGCCGCGCCAGCCGCGCGATCATGGCGAACTGGCCCGTCGCCGGAATCAGCGCGAACACAATCACCAGGAAGTCGAATATGTTCCAGCCGTCCCGGAAATACCGCCACGAACGCGGCCACTGCGCCAGCAGCTTCAGCGCCGCCTCGACGATGAACACCCACAGCGCCGCCTCGTTACCCATCCTGAGCCAGCCGCCGTACCGCAGGTCAATCGCGTCGGAAGTCTCCAGCCCCAGCAGGATGCCGTTCAGGACGATGACGGCAATGATGAAGTATTCGAACCAGGTGGCGTTGACCAGTCGTGCGGCGAAATCTACAAGGCGGTACATGGCAGAGCGGGCGCTGATTCAGGGCTTTGCGTCTTATCCCCTGAAAATGCCGGTAATCGGCTGGTGGCCGGCGTTCTCTTCGTAGGGTTCCTCGCGGTACAGGGACAGGTCTTTCAAAACCGGGATGTCTTGGATGGAGAACAGCACGGCCCCGTCGGATCCCTCGTTGGCGTGCTCGTGCCACACCCACGGCGGCACCACGAAGAAGTCGCCCTCGCTCCAGTCGAACCGCTGCCCGTCGATCACGCTGTAGCCCTCGCCCTGGTACACCTGGTACACCGCGCAACTGGTCTGGCGATGCGCCCGCGTGCGGATGCCGGGGCGGATCATCTGCGCCCAGCAGGTCATGGAACGCAGCACTGGCCCGCCCGTGACGGGATCGCTGAACTCCATCGCCACGTCGTCAAAGGGGCTGGCGTCCACCTCGGCCAGCCGTTGCAGCGCCTCGTAGGTCTTGTCCCACTTGTAGTGCCACAGCGGGGAGTAGTCCACGCTGGGCGATTCCCAGGCCGGCCGCAGCGCGCCCGACGCGAACTTGCGCTCCGACTCGGCTACGCCGACGATGGGCTGCTGGTCCTCGGGGTATGCCTCGTAGAAGTTGGCCCGCAGGTAGCGCACCAGTGGCACGTCCAGCCCGTCCAGCCAGATCATCGGCCCTTCGCCCTCGTTGGCGTGGTCGTGCCACGTCCACGACGGCGTCAGGATCAGGTCGCCCGGCTCCATCCAGCATTTGTCGCCCTCCACGGTGGTGTAGGCGCCCTCCCCTTTCAGGATCCAACGGATGGCCGTGGGCGTATGCCGATGCGCCGGCGCGCACTCCCCGGGCAGCAGCAGTTGCAGCGCGGCGGTGATGGTATGCGTCGTGCCGCGGTCCAGCCCCGGCGTCGCCAGGCGCAGCGTGCGCCGCTCCACGTCCCGGTCCGGCGTCACCAGCTCGCCGCTCTTGAGCACCAGCGGTTCCACCTCGGCCCAGCGCCACAGGTAAGGCTCCATCACCGGGAGAGGCTGGCCTTCACCCTGCAACCATCCGGGCTTCAGTTGTATCTGATCGGTCGTTTCGTAATACTGCCGCTCGTCTTCGGTGCGTATCGTATCCGGTAGCGCCATCGGGTTGCCTCCTCTCGCGGGGTCTCGCCGCTTCTTCCGTCGCTTCACTGGTACCTGTGCGGATTGTAGTCGCGTCGGCGCGATATGTCACCCATCGCGTGAATGATAGAATCACCCACGCGCCCCGGGCGCACCGCCAACCCACCCAACGCAATCCCAGCCGTGGAGGACAATCATGGCCCGACTACCCATCGTTACCCGCGACATGGTGCCCGCAGAGTTCCAGGACGCTTTCGACGAATTGACCCGCGACACCGGCGGCACCATCACGGGCGGCCCCTACTCCATCGCCATCAACAGCCCCGAGATGGCCCGCCGGCGCAGCAGCCTCACCAACTACCTGCGCTTCGAGAGCACCTTCTCCAAGGCCATCCAGGAGCTGGCCATCCTGGTCACCGCCCGCAACTTCGACTGTCCCTACATCTGGAACGCCCACGCGCCGGCCGCCCGCCGCGAGGGTGTCGCCGACGCGCTGGTGGACGCCATCCGCGACCGCCAGCCGTTGCCAGCTATGGCCGCCGACGAGCAGGCCATCGTCAACTTCTGCAACGAGTTCTACGCCAACCACCGCATATCCGCGTCCACCTTTCAGATTGCCCTGGAGCAGTTCGGCGCGCAGCACATGGTGGAAATCACCGCGCTCATGGGCAACTACGCCCAGACCGCCTTCTTCCTCAACGCCTTCGAGGTCGAACTCCCCGCCGACCGCACCGAACCCGTCCTACCGGTAAGCTAGCTCGCCAGCAGCTCCTTCAACTGCGCGTCGATAAACGCCGTATCCACCGGGTTACGGCCCGGCCCGCCGCCGGTGTGTCCCCAGATGGTCGGGATGACGCGCAGTTCCGCGTTGGGCATCATGGACACCTCGATGCGGTTGTCCTCCGGCGGAAAGTACTGGTCGGTCTCCGACGGCATGACGAACGCCCTGGCCTTGATTGACCCCAGGGCCTTCGCAAAGTCGCCGCCGTACAACGGGTTGTCGCTGATGTCGCCCGCCTGCCACGTCGCCACCATCGCCAGTATGTTGTTGGCGTCGTTTTGCAGGTAACGGCCCTCCCACGACGTGATCAGGTAGTCCTCCAGCGACGAGTGCCCCAGGTCCAGGTACACCCTCTCCCGATAGAACGCCTGCGACGGAGCCCAACCCGCGTACACCCGCGCCATTGCCCGCAGCCCTTTCTCCGGCGGCGCGTCGTACCAGCCGCCTTGGAAAGCGTCGTCGGCGCACAGCGCTGCCTTGACCCCCTCCAGGAACACGAAATTGTGCCGCGCCGTCCGCGCCGACCCGCACCACGGCGCGATGCGTTCCACCATGTCGGGATGCAGCGCGCCCCAGTGGAACGACTGCTGCGCCCCCATCGAGAACCCGCACACCAGCGCGATCCGCTCGATGCCGAACTCCTCGGTCACCAAACGGTGCTGAAACCCGATGTTGTCATAGTACGTGACCTTGGGAAACCGCGCCCTGCCGTAGGGCGACGGCGTGTTGCTGGGCGATGACGAAAGCCCGTTGCCGAACAGGTTGGGGATGATGATGAAATAGCGCGTCGGGTCCAGCGCCATCCCCGGCCCGATCATCGGCTCGTTGGACGGGTGTTGCGACCCGAAGAACGTCGGGAACACGATGACGTTGTCCCTGCGCGCGTTCAGCTCGCCGTAGGTCTGGTAGGCCAGCCGCGCCCCGCGCAGCCGCAGGCCGCATTGCAGGTCAACGTCGCCCAGCTCGAAAATCTTGTGGTCCGTCATATATCTGCCTCAACAGGGTTGAATACCGTCGCCAAAACCAATAGTCTGCTGCCAAGTCTAACAGCCTGGCCGATGGGGAGCACAGCTAACATGGAATACGCGCAACTGGGCCGAACCGGCCTGACCGTCTCCCGCGCCGGTTTCGGCGGCGGCGGTATCGGGCAGGTCTGGGGGCCAACCACCGAACGGGAGGCCATCGCCTCAGTTCACCGCGCCCTGGATCTGGGCATCACCTTCTTCGACGTGGCCCCGGCCTACGGCGACGGCAAGGCCGAGGAGGCGTTGGGCAAGGCGCTGGAGGGCCGTACCGAGCCGGTGGTCGTCGCCACCAAGGTGCGCCTGGGAGCCGACGAGATGGGCGACGTATCCGGCGCGGTGCGTCGCTCGGTAGATACCAGCCTGCGCCGCCTGCGCCGCGATTCCGTGGACGTGCTCCACGTCCACAACCGCTTCACCGCCACCCGCGGCGAGGTTCCCAACTCGCTGTCCGCTGACGACGTGCTCGGCCCGGTGCTCGACGCCTACCGGGAGGTGCAGCATGCCGGCAGGACCCGGTTCATCGGCCTCTCCGCCATGGACCACCACGTGCCCACCATGCGCCGCATCCTCGAAAGCGGCGAGTACGACACCGTCCTGGCCTATTACAACCTGCTGAACCGAACGGCCCAGGAACCGCCGCCGTCCGGCGCCGACCTGTTCGACAACGGGCAGATCATCCCGCTGGCCAAAAGCCACAACATGGGCGTCATCGGTATCCGTTCCCACGCCGCCGGCGCGCTCACCGACGCCCTGGATCGTCCGCCGCGCCCCGGCGACGCCCTGATGCGGAAAGACCTCGCCAGCGCGGCCAGGCTCGGCTTCCTGCTGGACGGCCCCATCCGCACGCTGTCCCAGGCGGCCATGGTCTTCTGCCTGATGAATCCCGACCTTCACACCACCGTCCCCGGCGTCAAGAACACTGCCGAGGCCGAGGAAACCGCCGGCTGCGTAGATTTGCCGCCGATACCCCCTGAACATCTGGCGAGGTTGCAGGCGTTGTACCAGAACGACTTTCGGGATTAGCCACTTGATGCGAATCCGCAACGTTCCGGTCCTGGTGATTCTGCGGGACCGGAACTTCCAGTTCCTGTGGGCGGCCCGGTGGATCCACGAGATCTCCCGGCGGATGGAACTGCTGGTGCTGGGCTACCTCATCCTGGAGCTTACCGGCTCGGCCTTCGCGGTGGGTTTGATCTCCGTTTTCCTCAACGGGCCGCGCCCGCCGCTTTCGCTGGTGGCCGGAATGCTCGCCGACCGCCTCGACCGTTGGCGCATCATGGTGGGGACGCATGTCGTGTACCTGCTCGTGGCGGCATCCCTGCTGACGCTCCTGGTCCTGCAATGGGTGGAGCCCTGGCACGTCTTCCTCGCCATCCTGTTGCAGGGCACCGCCAAGGTGCTCGATGACCCCACCCGTCGCGCGGCCCTGTTCGACATCGCCGGCCAGGACCGTATCACCCACGCCATGTCGCTGGAGATGATCACCAACAACGCCGGCAAGATCGTCGGCCCGATCATCGGCGGCGTCATGGTGCAGTTCTACGGATTCTCCGGCGCGTTCATCGTCCTGGTGGTCCTCGACATTCTGGCCGCCTTCCTGATATTCAAAATGCGCCTGCCGGCAGGGTCCGCCTCGATGGTTCGCGACACCGCTTTTTTGCGGGGCATTATGTCGGGAATGGGCCACTCGTTCTCCGACAAGTTCGTGCTGGGCGTCCTCACCGTATCGCTGCTGATGAACGGCATGGTGTTTCCCCTGCAATACTTCATCCCGGTGGTGGCCACCGACGTTTTGAAAGTGGGCCCGGCCCTGGGCGGCCTACTGGCCGCTTCCGAAGGCATCGGCTCGTTCTTGGGAGCTATCGTCATCGCCGGCCGCTCCAGGTTCACCTACCACGGGCGTTACTTCATCATCGGCGCCCTCATCATCGCCGCCGGCGTCGCGATTATCGCCTGGTCGCCCTGGTTCGTGGTGTCCTTCCTGGTGCTCCTCTGCGGCGGCATGGGCCAGTCGGGGTTCAGCGTTATGCAGAGCAGCATCCTGCTGCTGCGCTCTCCGCCCGAAATGCGCGGCCGCATCATGGGGTCCCAAGGACTGGTGAACGGCGTGGGCCACCTGATCGGCGGTGTTGGGATTGGATCAATCGCCCAGGCGTTCACCATTTCCATCGCCATCGGCTTCAACGCCGCCGCCAGCATGCTGCTCATGCTCCCGGTGATCCTGTTTACGCCCCTGGTCTGGCGGCCCGTGGATCTGTACCGCCGCCCGGAGGCCGACACCGACAGCCCGACGCAGGAAAGTCAAAGGTGATAACATTGCGCGCCAGAAGCCCATCCGAAAGATGATAAAGGAGCTGACATGGTTATCCAGCAGGCTGCCCACAACCTGGAACAGGGCGATGTCGCCCTCCCCGACACCGGCCGTCCCGTCGTCCGCTCCAACGAGGGCGTCATCTCGTCGGGCCACTACCTCACTTCCATGGCCGGCATGAAGATGCTCATGGCCGGCGGCAACGCCTTCGACGCCATGGTCGCGGCCAGCCTCGCCGCCGCCGTTGTCGAACCCATCGCGTCCTACTCGCTACTCGCCGAGGGCGTGTTCATGCTCTACGACTCGGGCAGTGGCAACCTCACGTCCCTCAATGGCCAGGGTGGCGCGCCGGCCGCGGCCACACCCGAGTTTTACCGATCCCGTGGCCACGAACGCATCCCCACCGGCCCGGGCTTGGACGCTCCCCTGTCCTTCACCCAGCCGGGCATCGTCGATGCGTTCATCGCCATGCTGGAACGCTACGGCAGCCTCTCGTTCGCCGAGGTGGTCGCCCCGGCCATCAGCTACGCCGAGGACGGCATACCCCACTACGAGTACATGCTGGAACGCCTCAAGTCCCGCTCCGGCCAGGAGCAGTTCGACAACTTCCCGCCCGGCGGCTGGGACGTGTTCTACGAAGACCGCCAGGTTCCCCAACCCGGCGCGCCCATGGTGCAGCCCGGCCTCGCCAACACCCTCAAGACCATGCGCGATGCGTCCCTGGCCGAAACAAGCAGCCGCAGCGCCAGCCTGCAAGCCGCCCGAGATGCCTTCTACTGCGGCCCCATCGCTCGGCAGTACGTGGATTCCACGCAGGCGGTGGGCGGCATCATATCCATGGACGACCTCGCCAACTACCACAGCAAGTTCGCCGAACCCGTCACCACCACCTTCCACGGCCACCAGGTGTGGGGACAGGACACCTGGACCCAGGGGCCGATGCTCATGCAGGCCCTCAACATCCTGGAGAACTTCGACCTCCGCGCCATGGGCCACAACAGCCCGGCCTACATCCACACCGTCGCGGAAACGCTGAAACTGTGCTTCGGCGACCGTGAGGCGTTCTACGGCGACCCCGACTTCGCCACTGTCCCCATCGACGGCCTGCTCTCCAAGGAATACGCCGCCGAACGCGCCCAGCTTATCGACCCCGAGGGCGCGTACCCGGCCCAGCCGGAACCCGGCAACCCGTGGCGATTCTCGCGTATCAACGGCAAAACCGCCGCGCCCGTCATGGCCGAGCCCATCTACGCCGGCCCCGACTCATCGGCCGACGACGGCACCACCCACGTGTCCGTACTGGACAAGCACGGTAACCTGGTCTGCGGCACCATCAGCGGCGGTTCCTTCTCCAAGTCGGTGTTCTTCCCCGAGCTTGGCGCCTGCCCCAGCACCCGCATCGAGATGTTCAACTGCGAACCCGGCCATCCCAACGTCGTCGAACCGGGCAAGCGTCCGCGCACCACGCTGGTCAACTACATCGTCGCCAAAGACGGCCAGCCCGTGATGACCGTCGGCTGTCCCGGCGGCGACAACCAGGTGCAGGGCAACCTCCAACTCATCCTGAACTCGCTCGTCTTTGGCATGGACCCGCAGCAGGCCGTTGAAGCGCCGCGCTTCGCCACCGCCAGCAACGTCAACTCCTTCTTCCCTCACGTCTATTACCCCGGCCAGCTCGACCTTGAGGACGGCATACCGGAACGCACCGCCGACGCCCTGCGCGCCTTCGGCCACAAAATCCACCGCACCGCCAACTGCGGCCTGGGCGCAACCGTGTCGGCCCGCGACCCGAAAACCCGCTCCCTAAGCACCGGCGCCGACCCCCGCCGCGCCTGCTACGCCCTAGCGCTGTAGCAGGCTGCCGCGGCAGGGGCGTCAGAATCAGTTTTCCCTTTTACCGCCCTTCCTTCACGTAGTCGGCGCACTTCTCGCCGATCATGATCGTCGTGGCGTTGGTGTTGGCGCGGATGCAGTCGGGCATGATGGACGCGTCGGCCACCCGCAGCCCCTGCACACCCTTCACCTTCAGGTGTTGGTCCACCACCGCCAGCGGGTCCGAATCCGGCCCCATCTTGCACGTGCCCGATATGTGGTGCGACGTTCCCGAGTTCTTGCGCAGCCAGTCGTCCAGCAGCTCGTCGGAAGCCAGTTCCTCGTCGGATGGCATCAGCCGTTCCTCGATCAGGTCGGAGAACGGGGGTTTTTCCGCCATCCGCACGCCCAGCCGGATCGCCTCGCGCATCCGCCGCAGGTCCTCGGGTTCCTGGTAGTAGTTGTAGTTCAGGTTGGGCTGCACGTGCGGATCCGTCGATTGCAGCGTCAGCTCACCCTGCCCCAGCGCCAGTTGCAGGCTCGCGCCCATGCCGATGTAATTCAGGTCCTCGTCGATGGGAACGTGGGCCGGCCGGTGCTCGCTGGTCATCAGGTTGGGACTCAGCTGCATGTCGTTGCGCAGGTCGGAACCTTCCACGGTGTAGCGCAGGCCCACCTGGATCACCGGCGCCTGCACGTCCGGCTTCTCCCCCTTGGCCAGGTACAGCACCGACGCGGCGGGATGGTCGCGCAGGTTCTTGCCCACGCCCGGCGAGTCATGCACCACCGGGATGCCCATGCTCCTCAGGTGCTCCGCCGGCCCGACGCCCGACAGCATCAGCAACTGCGGCGATGCCACGGCCCCGCTGCTCACGATGATCTCGTCGGCCTCCACCGTGAACACCTCCCCGCCGCTCTCGGCCTCGATTCCCACGGCCCGGTTGCCGTCGAACAGGATGCGCCGCGCCGTGACGCTGCCCCGGATGGTCAGGTTCAGCCGGTGGCGGGCGATGTCCAGGTAGTTGATCGCCATGCTCATCCGCACGCCGTCGATGGTGTTGCGCGCCCGTGGCGACACGCCCGTGGATTCGGGATGGTTCTGGTCTTCATCGCGCGGAAAGCCCTCGTCCAGGCACGCCCGCTCGAACGCCACCGAGTGGGGCAGCCACTCGGTGCGCGGCGCCCGACGCACCGGAACCGGCCCGTCGGAACCGTGGAAGTCGTCGCCGCCGAAGTCCAGGTCCGTCTCCAGCTTGTTGAAGTACGGCAGCACGCGGGTGAAGCTCCACTCGTCGTTGCCCCATTCCGCCCAGCGGTCGTAGTCCTCGGGAATCCCCCGGAACAGCACCTGCCCGTTCACCGCGCTGGACCCGCCGGTGGCCTTGCCCCGGGGAATCACCAACTCCGTCTGGTCGTCGGTGATCTTGGCGGTGTAGCCCCAGTTGTGCGGCCCATAGGCCGACAGCCACACGTTGTTGCCCATTTTCAGGTCCTCAGGCAAATGCTCAAACACCGGATAGTCCGGCCCCGCTTCCAGCAGCAGCACCGTTCGGTCGGGATCCTCCGAAAGCCGGCTGGCGATGGTGCATCCGGCGGACCCGCCGCCCACCACGATTACGTCATACTTCATGCTTGGCCTCCTTTCTCGCCAGAATCTGACCGCAAAACATTGCGCGTTCGCTTGACCGGCCCAATAATACCCAAGAACGGATACTCCGCATAGCCGGATACTCCCATAGCATCATCGCCAACCGGGAGGTGAACCCATGCCAACGCTGAAACTCAACGGCGAACGGTTCCACTACCACGTGGACGACTACTCCGACCCATGGCGTTCGGCCGACCCCGTCCTGCTGCACCACTCCGCCGGCGGCAACCTGCACCGCTGGCGGCCCTGGGTTCCCACGCTGGCCCGCCGTCATCCAACGCTCCGCTTCGACATGCGCGGCCACGCCGGCACCACCTCCCGTTCCGACTCTCCCTTCGTCATCACCGAGTTGGCCGCCGACATCGCCCGGGTGATGGACGCGCTGGGAGTCGAAAAAACTCACCTCGTCGGCGCATCCGCCGGCGGCATCGTCAGCCTGCAATTCGCCCACGACTTTCCCGACCGCTTGCACAGCCTCACCCTGGTCGCCTCAACGCCGCGCCTGGCCCGGATGGGCGCCGACATGGACGCCAGCGGTTGGGGCGACACGCTGCAACGGGAAGGTACCCGCGCCTGGCTGCTCTCCGACACCGACAAGCGTTTCGGCCCCGACACTCCCCGCGAGGTCATCGACTGGTACGCCGACGAGGGCGCGAAAACCGACGCGAAACAGGTGCTGGCCCTCCAGGCCTGCCTGTTGGCGGCGGACCTCGCGCCCCTGCTCCCGCAAATCAACGCCCCCACGCTGATCCTCGCCGCCCGCCGCGACCCGATAACCCCGCTGGAAGCGCAGGAACTGATGGCGCAGATGATGCCCAACGCCACCCTCGAAGTGTTCGACGGCGTCGGCCACAACATGAAGGTGGAGATCCCGGAAACCCTCGCCGGCAGGACCCTTGACTTTGTGGCCAGAGTCAAATCCGGCAGTTCCTGATTTCGATACCGCTGCCATCGACGCTGGATTGCTGACGGTGTTAGCATGGCCGGGGGTTAGCAGTCGTCGACGGCGAAGGCAACCCAGACACACCGGAGGATCAGCACATGCCAGGGAACGGTTTGGACTATTCCGCGCTTTTCAACAGGGACCTGCCCCCGCCGTCGGGCCCATGGGAAGGACACCCCAGGTACAATTTCATCGGCGGACACAGCGATCCCGACATGGTGCCCACCGAAGAGTTCATCGAGTCCGCCGCCCGGGTGTTCCGCGACGACCCCAGGAACATCTCCATGTACAACTTTTCCGGCGGCCCCCAGGGCATCCTGCCCCTGCGCCGGTTCCTGGTGGACAAGCTCGCCCGGCACCGGGGGATCGACACTAACATCGACGATGTTCTGATCACTTCCGGCTCCGGCCAGGGAATCGAATTGATCAACGAAATCCTGCTGGAAGAGGGCGACACCGTGATCGTTGAAGCCTTCAGCTTTTCCGGCGCCCTGGGCAACCTGCGCCGCCGCAAGGTGAACTTCGCCGGCATCGAGCTGGACCAGGACGGCATGCGCATGGACCACCTGGCCGAGGTGCTGGCCGACCTGCGCGCCAAAGGCGTGCGGCCCAAGTACATCTACACGATTCCCACGCTGCAAAACCCCACCGGCACCGTCCTCACCATGGCACGACGGCAGCGGCTGCTGGAATTGAGCGAGGAGTACGGCGTCCCCATATTTGAAGATGAATGCTACGCGGACCTGATTTTCGAGGGCGAATACGAGAACGCCATCCGGTCCATGGACGACACCAACCGGGTGCTGCACATCGGCTCGTTCTCCAAAACCCTGGGGCCGGGCACCCGGCTCGGCTACGTCGTGGCGCCCTGGGACGTGATGAGCCGCTTGCTGTCCCGCAAGAACGACGCCGGCACCGGCGTCATGGACCAGATGATTGTCGGCGACTACTTCACGAACCACTACGAGGACCACATCCTGGAAATGCGCGCCGCTCTGAAACGGAAATGCGACGCGCTCAGCAGCGCCCTCCGGGAATCCTTCGGCCCCAGCATCGAATTCGAGGTTCCCCGGGGCGGGATGTACCTGTGGGTGAAGCTTCCGCCGGGGGTCGATTCGCGAGACCTGAACGGCCCGGCCCTCCGGGAAGGCATCGCGTTCAACCCAGGGCCAGACTGGTCCGCAGACCCCGACGCGGCCGCCAACTACATCCGGCTCTGTTTCGCGCTCCCCTCCGAAGCGGAAATCTGGGAGGGCGTCGAAAAGCTGGCAGAGGTGTTCCGACGGGAGGGCGCGCTGCCCTGACCCTGCGGGCTGCAACTTCCGACAAGGAGAGCAAGCGCTATGGCCAACGCCTTCGGCAAGATAATCGCCAACGTGGAGCGGCTGCACCGCCTGATGGACGAGGAGGGCGTTTCGGCCATCGTCGCCCGCTCCGGCAAGAACTTCACCTACCTGGCCGGCTTCGCCTATCCCGGCACCTTGGCGCGACACCTGGAGTTTCCCGATTCGCCCCGTGAGGTGCTGCTGGTGTGGCCTCGCAATAGCGAGCCGGTGCTGGTCCTGAACTCCTACGCCGCGCCACTGGCCCGCCGCGACTCGTGGCTGGAACGCATCGAGGTGGTGGACGACTACGCCGAATCTCCCTATGAACGCGCCGCCGACGTGCTGCGCCAATTGGGGCTGGCCGACGAGACCGTCGGGTTCGAGAAGAGCTACGTCAACGCGAACCGCTGGGAAGAAATCGGCCGGCTGTTGCCCCGGGCCCGCATCGTGGACTGCACCGAACTGATGGACCGGGTGCGCTGGATCAAGACACCCGAAGAAGTGGCGGCCCTGGAAGCCGGCGCCAAGCTGCTGGACGAAGCCTACCTGGAGGTGCTGCCCACCGTCCGGCCCGGCGACACCGAACGCTTCGTGCACAGCCGCATCATCGAGAGCTGCCTGCGCCGGGGCGCCAACTGGGCCCACGGCATCCTGAACTCCGGCCGCAACACCGTGGGCTACGGCGGCGAGAGCGATATGGCCTTCGAGGCCGGCGACATCATCCGCAACGACTACGTCGCCTATCTCGACGGCTATCCTGGCCACCAGTCCCGCACCGTCTGCGTGGGAACGCCCTCAGACGAACAGCAGCGGACGTACCGGATCGTGCTGGACATCTACCGCGCCACCATCGACCGCTGCGTCCCCGGCGCGCGCACGGCGGACATCTACCACTTCGCCAACGATAGCTTCCACCAGGCCGGCTTCCAGGGCAACGTAGCCCTGGCCGGCCACGGCGTCGGCGCGTGGTGGCACCAGCAGGAACCCTACATGGTCCCGTCCAGCAACCGCATCCTCGAAGAGGGCATGGTAGTAGCCCTCGAACCCCACATCGGCCCCGTCTGGCACCTCCAGGACATGGTCCTCGTCACTAAAGACGACGGCCCGAGGCTTCTATCGCCCCTAATGAGCACCGACAAAATGCTGGTCGCCGGGTAGCATGGCAGCTTGGCACAACCTTAACAGGCCAACTCCCGCCCCGTATCCGACGCCTCCTTGATCCGGTCGATAAACCGGTGCAGCCCCACCGCCGTGTCGAAAGTGGGTTGGCGGCTCTCCCCCGTCCTGATGGATTCGGCGAACAGCGTGTACAACTGCCCGATGTTGTACGGGTCGCCGGCCGGGAAATCATCCGGCAGATAGAAAAACCCCTCCGGTATGGCCAGGTCCGCCAGGGTCTGGCCGCCCTGCGCGCCTTGCACCCGCAGCATCTCGCCCCGCTGGGATGACACGCTCCCGGTGACCACCAGCGTGCCATCCCGACCGTAGATTTCCATGCGGTAGCCGCTGCCCGCCCAGGGGACGGCTCCCACGTGCACCGCCGCCGCCGCGCCGCTGGCCAACTGGCCGGATACCCGCACGTTGTCGGGCGAGTCGGTGTCCACAAACTGCTGCGTGTCCGGCTCGTACCACTGGGCCACCTGGGTGCTCACCATGCACGCCACCCGCGAGAAGTCGCCGGCCACGAACCGCAGCGCGTCGATGACGTGCCCGGTGGCGATGGTCAGCGTGTTCGCGCCCAGGCTCGCGTCACGCTGCCAGGTGCGGTCGGACGTACGCTGCAACGGCCCGTCGCGGAACGTGGTGACGCTGCACGAGAGCGCCTCCCCCACGTAGCCGGTTTCAATCAGTTCCTTGACGTACAGCAAAGCCGGACTGACGCGGGATTGCAACCCCACCGCCGTCTGCACGCCTTTAGCCTGCGCCAACGCCGTCAGTTCCTCTGCCTCGGCGGTGTTGCGGCCCAACGGCCACTCGGTCAACACGTGCTTGCCGGCCTCAATGGCCGCTTTCGTCGGCTCATAGTGCGACGGCACCCGCACCACCACCGCCACCGCGTCAATCTCGTCCGACGCCGCCATTTCCCGAAAATCGTGAAAGGCCAGCTTGGCGCCAAAATGCTGCCGCGCTTCTTCCGCGCTTTCGGGCCTGGTGGTGCAGACCGCCGTCATCTCCACGTCCGGGCTCGCCAGCAGCGCCGGGAAGTGCGACTGCCCCGCCCACGTCGAGTTAACGTTGGCCCCCACAAACCCCAACCGAATCTTGTCTGCCATGATGCGAATCTCCTGTCTGGTGTACTGTCCTGAACCTCAAGACGCTCGTGCTACTCAACGATTAGGAACTGTCCCATCATGCCCAGGTCTTCATGATCGAGAATGTGGCAGTGGAACATATACGGAATCTCTTCAGCCGCATAAGTATGGAAGCGGGCGATGATAACGACCTCACGATTGCCATTCACCAACACGGAGTCCTCCCAACCCGATTCCTCCGGCGGCGGCGGTTCGCCATTGATTGCCAGGATCTGAAACTGAATCTGGTGGGGGTGGAACACGTGCTGACCGTCATCGCTGGAGAGCGTCCACCGCTCGGTAGCTCCGAGTTGCACCGTTACGTCGATCCGGTTCATGTCGAACTGGACGCCATTGATTGCCCAGCTTGCGTCGAACTCCCAGAAGTTGCGCACGTCTCCCATGTCGAAACTCCGGTCCACCGTGATCTCCGACTCGGATATTCGCTCTATGGTGGCGAGCTTGTCTGGAAGCGTACCCATGCCTAAGTCTGAACCGTTCGGGCGGAGCTCCAGCACCCGGCCAAACGTACCGTCGATTAATGCGGCGGATTCAACGCCGACGTTGACGATGATCTCGGCTCGGTCTCCGGGCGCTAGCGTGATTTGCTCGATTGCGACCGGACTGGTCAGATAGCCGCCATCGGAAGCGATCTTGGTCATATCGGCCCCCGCGACGCTCAGTTGATAGATCCGGCCCTGGCTCCCGTTCAGCAGCCGGAGACGAACCAGCCCCGTGGGTGTCTCGACGTATGGGTTGATCGTACCGTTTACCGTCAGGACGCCGTCAAGTTTGCCCTCGTCGCCGTCGTCTATGGCGAAGTCGAGTTGGCCATCCTCGGTGAAAGCCCGGTCCTGGATGATGACCGGAATGTCGTCAATGCCGTAGGTTCCTGGTAGCGTTGCGGCTGCCGGGTTGTCGTCGTCAATGATTAGCAAACCCGCGGCGCCGCGATAGACGTGCTCGGCTGTGGACCCATGGGCATGTGGGTGATACCAGAGGGTGGCTGCCGGTTGAATCACGTCGAAGTCGGCCACCCAGGTTTCTCCGGGCTCGATAATGCTGTGGGGTCCCCCGTCGTCCTCGGCCGGGACGTCGGCGCCGTGCCAGTGCGTCGTTGTGGCCTCGTCCAACTCGTTAGTGACGCTGATTACTACCGAGTCTCCCGTTCTGAGACGAAGTGTGGGCCCGAGCACAGACGTGCCGTTGTAGGAATATGTGTCAGTCATCCCGGTCTGTTTGTAATCGTGCTGAGACGTGCCAATCGTCAGCCCGTAACGTGAGACGCCATCCTCAACCGTCGGCTCCAGCAGCGGAGGAATCAGCAAAGGAGCCACCGCCGGCGTATCGACCGATACCAACTCCACAGCGGCGTCGCCGCAACTGGCCAGTAAGACGGCCAGCACGAGGATGCCCACGACCGCGCTTATTCTGACCACGGCTCTCACTCCAGCGACGCGGGATTGATCGGCGTCGGCATTTCCTGCACCGCCGGCAGCACCTTCTCCGCGAACAGCCTCAAACTCTTCTCCGCCTTTTCCCGGGGCATCCCGCCGTAAAACATGTGGATAACCACCTTTTCCAGGCTGATGGTCTTTTGGAGCGCGCGGATTCTTTCGATGATCTCGTCCGGCGTGCCGATGGGCTGCGTCGCCCGCCGCGCGGCAAAGCTGGCGTCCGCGGTACCCACGTCGGCCTGCTGCCGTATCAGGTATTCCTCATAGCCGCTGATGCCCTCGTACCCGGGGTTGTTCCACTCAAAGTAGTGGTGCTGGGCGGCGGTAAGCTGGTTGTGGAAATACGTCCACCCCTCCTCGGCTTCCTCCTCGGTCTCCGCGCAGTACATCCACAACAGCGTGGTGGGCTGGTCGGGCGGCAGGCCCAGTTCCTTGCGAATCCGGTTGAACCGGCGCACCTTGTCGGTCATCTCGTCCACGTCGTCCCCGGCGACAAACATCTGCCCCAGCCCGTTTTCGGCGGCCATCCGCGCCGACGCCTCCGTGGTGAACGCCACCTTGATGTCCCCGGTCAACTCGCCCTTGTGCCGCGCCTGGGGCCGGATGGTGGTCGGCGGTATGTCGTACACGTCGCCCTTGAACTCAAACCGCTCCGCGCCGTCGGCGGCCTTGATGGCGTTGATCACGTCGTAGAAATACTTGTGCGACTCGCCGATGGGATAGCCCAGCGATGCGTACTCGTGCGGCGCGATGCCCCGGCCGATGCCCAGGTGCAGGCGCCGGCCCTTCAGCAGGATGTCCAGCATGGAGATCTCGGAGGCCAGCCGCACCGGATTCCACCACGGCGCGACGATTACCGCGGTGCCCACGTCAACCCGGCTGGTGCGGCCCGCCCAGTACGCCAGGTACTGCAACGGGTTGGGCTGCATCGAGTAGGCGGAACCGTAGTGCTCGGTCGCCCAGATCGAATTGAACCCCAGCGGCTCGACCAGCTCCCCCATGTACAGGGTGTCGTCCATGTTGGCCGCGTCCGGTATAGCCGGCGGACGGTCGTAATCCCCCTTCAACAGGCGCTCCCAGTCCCCTTGGTTGTAACCCGTAACCATCACTCCACAGTGCATTAACGTGTTCCTCCTCAAATCTGCGAGCCCAAGGCCCCCGGTATCTTACAGAATATACCCCTTCTTGTCCCTGCACCGCCGGTCTGATATAAGGGCCGGAGTCATGGCGTCCTCTCTGTCGGCTCTCCTCAACTGGCGTCCCAACACCCCCTTTTACTACGGCTGGCTGGTGCTCGGCCTCTCGGGCTCCGGGGCTTTCGTAGCCACGGCGGTGGCCGGCGTGGTGCTGGGCGGAGTGCAGAGCTACATCCTGGAGGACACCCTCTGGCCCCGCACCAGCATCGGGCTGGCCTCCAGCTGCGGCGTCTGGATGTCGGGCGTTTTCGCGCCCTTCGCCGGACGGTTGGCCGACCGCTACGGCCCGCGCTGGCTGATGCCCGTGGGGGTAATCGTCCTGGGCCTGTGCATGGTGTCCATCGGCGGCGTGCATACCGCCTGGCAGTTCTTCCTGGCCGCGGTCATCGGGCGCGCCATCAGCCAGCCCTTCCTCATCGGCGTGGTGCCGCGCACCATGGCGGTCAACTTCTTCAACCGTCGTCGCAACGTCGCCCTGGCCTTCACCGGAATCTACCGCCCCATCAGCGGCGCGCTGATTATCCAGGCGTTCTCGCTCATCACCGTGCTGGCCGACTGGCGGACGGCCTTCCGGCTGCTGGGCTTTTTCAGCCTGTTCCTGGCCATCCCCATGTTCATCATCATGCGCCGCCGACCCGAGGACATCGGCCTGCTCCCCGACGGCGCTCGGGCGTCGCCCCCGTCGGCTCAAACCGGCCACACCGCCGCCGGGCGAGGTCGGCCCGACACATCACCCGCCGAAGCCAGTTGGACGTCCCGCGAGGCAATGCGTTCCAAAGCCTTCTGGATGGTCTCCATGGTCGCGTTCCTCAACGTCACCGGCAGTTCCGGCCTGGGGTTCAGCCTGGTGCCCTACCTGCACGAGTTCGCGGGCCTGACCACCCCACAGGCGGCGGGCGTGCTCAGCGTAAGCACGTTCCTGGCGTTGAGCAGCCTGGTGTGGGGGCAGGTGGCGGGTAAGCTGACCCCGCGCTGGTGCATCGTGGGGGCCATGGGCGTGTCGGCCCTGGCGACCCTGGGCCTGCTGGAGGTCAACTCGCTGCTGGTAGCCTACGCCTTCGGGATTTTCTGGGGGCTATTCCACAGCGCGCTGGAAGTGCTGCTGTACATGGTGCTGGCGGACTACTTCGGGCGCAACTCCTACGGGGCCATCGCCGGCGCCATGCGTCCCTTCGAGGCCGGCGGCCTGGGACTGGGCCAGATCGTAGGCCCGGTGGTGTACGACCTCACGGGCAGCTACACCATCCTGATCCTGTTCTCGGCGGCGGTGCAGGGCATGGCCATGTGCCTCATGCTGCTGGCCCGCCGCCCCGAACGCCGCCCGGCGGCTCCGGAACCGGCGTAACGCAACCACGCCATCGCTTGCGTCAAGTTGCCACCCAACTCCGGCGTCGCTACAATGCCCCCAAATGGAGAGTGATTCGGTTTGAATACCGGCCTGTCGGACCTCACGAACCACCTGCGGGAGCAGTACCACTACGCTTGGCTCGTGGTCGGCATGGGCACCATGCTGCGGGTCACCGCCAACTTCGTCAGCCAGGCTTTCGCCGTCATCCTCGTCGTCCTCCAGACCGATTTCGCCTGGGGCGTCACCGCCATCGTCCTCGCCCAGGTCTTCCGCAGCGTTGCCAGCGCCCTCCTCTCTCCCGTCTCCGGATGGATCGGCGACCGCTATGGCGCGCGCAAGTCCCTGTTTGTCGCGGCCGCCCTCTACGTGGCCGGTATGCTGCTCCTCAGCTCCGTCAACCAGCTCTGGCAGCTCTACATCTACTACAGCCTTCTGCTGGGACTGGCCCAGGCCCTCTTCACCGTCAACATCCCCACCACCGTTGCCGCCTGGTTCAAGCGGAAGCTGGGCGTCGCCGTCGGTATCCAGCAGTCCTTCGGCGGCATGGGCGCGTCGGTCACCGCCCCGGTCCTGGCTCTGCTGGTCTCCCTCACCGGATGGCAGGTCGGCTTCTGGATCATCGCCGCCGTGGGCGGAACCATCCTGTTCTCCCTGCTGTTCTTCTTCCACAGCGATCCCGCCGACCGTGGGATGCGGCCCCTGGGCGCCACCGACGACGACCCGCCGCCCGTCCCGGCCAACTCCGAAACCGCCAAGCTGCGCAGCAAGGTGTTCATGCAGCACGCCCGCCGGACCCGGGCCTTCTGGAACCTGCCTTTCATCCACTTCCTCGGCTGCTTGGGCCACGCCATCGTCATCTGGCACGTCGTCTTCTTCGCCACCGAGCAGGGGTTGTCCCTCGCGGCGGCCGCCTGGATCGTCACCATCTACACCATGGCCAGCGTCAGCAGCCGCCTGTTCATTCCCATCCTGGCCGACCGCTTCGGCGCCAAGGCGACGATGATCCTGCCCTACGCCCTGCAGGGCGTCACCGTCGCCATGCTTTTCTGGGCCCAGAGCGCGTGGGAGTTCTACCTCTTCGCCGTCCTCTTCGGCATCGGCTTCGGCGGCGAGATGTCCGCCTTCCTCATCGCCAACCGCCAGTATTACGGCATGGGGCCGGTGCGCTCCATCTTCGGATTCCAGCACCTCGGCTCCGGTTTCGGCATGGCCGTCGGAGGACTCGTCGGCGGCGTGGTCTTCGACTACCGCAACGCCGAGGCTCCGACGCGGTGGCTGGGCTTCATCGACGTGGGCGGCGGCTCCTACGATCTGGCCTGGATAATCTCCATCGCCGCTAGCCTCGCCGGAGTCGTCTTCATCCTGCTCCTGGAATCATCCTCCCGCGTCCTCATCCCCGACTGGGAAGACTCCCTCCCCCGGGAAAGCCAAACCACCCCCGCCGCCCCCTAACCCCCCGGTGCTATCATTGCCCCAAAGCGAGGTGAGAATATGGCGATCGCTCTGTTGACTCGCGCCGACGAATCTCTGGCCGCAGAATGGGCTGGCGGCGCGCCGGTGGAATATGGCTATGAAGTCCTGCTGGTTTGCGACACCAGCGGCGACAGTCCCGGAACTCCGTGGGCGGTTTTCTGCCCATCCATGGACGTGTGCAGTGCCGGCCGAGACCCCCAAGACGCGCTGGACATGATCGCCGACGCCATCTACGAGGCCCTGGTGGACGGCGTCGAACCGGCAAAGGGCAACGCTTACCATGAGGTCATCAGTTATTACCAGGAGCTGATGGCCACTGGACTGCCAACAGCGGAAGCGGTGGTAAGCCCAGCGCCATATCCGGGGCAGTAAATCGTGCCCACTATACCGGGCAAGAACCATCGGCGGGTGGTCGCGGCATTTGAGAAAATCGGCTATTCGATAATCCGTCAAAGCGGTCACATCGTAATGTCCAATGGCACGACCAGATTGGAGATTCCGCGCGGCAATCCCATCAACGCCGTCACAATGTACCGAATAGCCCGCAGGGCCGGGCTGACTCGCGAGCAGTTTGAAGAACTGTACTGAGGCGGCTATGGCCACCGAACACGATAACAAAGACCTTTACGACGTCATCCTCATCTACTCCGGCGTCGGCTACGCAGCGCTTTGCCCTGGCATCCCCGGCGCAGTGTCCCAGGGCACCGATCAGCAGGATGCGCTGGCGATGATTGCCGACGCCATGGCCATGGGCCAGATGTACCCGTTGCCCGGCGACGACGTTGAACCGCGTCGTACTGAACTCCGCGAATTGGGAAAAGCCAAACTCGCCGAACTGGTGGCGGAATGCGAGCGCGACGGCTGGAAGTACGAAGTCCACCAGGTGTCGCCGGAACTGATTAAGACCTGCTCACGATATTGTAAAGCATCATAGATGAGCGTGAACAGGATAAAACCGCTGCGGCCACTATGTTTGGTGAAGGAGCGCAAATGCAAAATATCGTATGCCGTCATACCCGTCGCTTTTCCCCGGCCCTAGCGCTAACAGTTGGCTTCATTCTTCTGGGCTGTAGCGCCGCCTCGCCGGCTGAGCCGGAAGCGCCCGTGCCGCAGATCGTTTACAACGACGGGATCGCAAAACTCCGTCAACCGGCACCGGAAATAACGGTGTGCGAACGAAACGGGACGCTGATCACGAAGCTCCAAACCGGCCAACGGCTCATGGACCAGGCGCATCAAAAATCAAAAAGCTATCTCATGCCTCCGGCCGACCCCCGCACGCCATACCCAGAGTGGATGGCAAAGGAACTCAACCGTATGGATGCTAAGCACCGGTCCGCCTCCACACGCTACCAACGAGCCGCGCTAACCGCTACCGGGTTGACACCGGACGCATTCGAATACTGTGCGGGATACAACGATCAATATCATAGGTCCCACCAGTGCCAGACGGCATTCTCAGAATTGATCGCGGACAACGCTCACCTGAACCCTTCTCCCTATCAATTGGGAGCGATCAGGGCTTGCCTGGAAACCAACGCGTACCATCGGGAATCTATTGGATCGCCATGAACGGATCAAGAACCTCCTGAGACATTTGCACCACAGGTTCCCAACTCGTTGATCAGGAAGCGCAGGGAGCGTGTTCACGCTATTGCAAAGCATCGTAGATAAGCACGAACAGGACGAAGCCTCTGAAAACGGCATCCAGTTTAAGGATCCATTTTCGTGCCTTGGGGACTTCGTTTCTCCGGGCCGTGTCCATGGAAAGATAAACGTTGCGAGGCACGGCGCGAAGTAGTACGTTGGATTTACCGCTTGCAGTTGGGAAATTCAGCACAGACTAGGAGGTGCATTAATGACTGACAAGCACGCAATGCGCGGTCCGCCGCGTGCCAATGAGAAAGCCTCGGCGTGGTCTAGTCGTCGGGGCCAATTTCATTGGCCCAAACTAGGAGAAACCAAATGACAACAGATCTGAAAACGATTTGGATAGAGTGCGAAGCAATCGGCTACGGAGACTTTGAGGGAAATCTTAGCGAAGTTGAAGAACTTATGAACGACGGATGGGAGTTAGTCGCTTGGAATCCAGTGGCGATACCTCCTTCAATAGGAGGAGACTCAACAACGGAAAATGAGCCGACTGGCTACGACGTATTCCTTTTGAGGAGAACCCGGCCAAATTCGGATTGAAACAGACCATTACAGGCTATCCAAGCAACGATTGGGCAATAGTGGTCAGTATGCTAGGGAACTAGCGATTTCATCACTGCGTACCTCTGGCCTCCCCGCTATAATGGCCCCAAAGCCAGCATAAGGGCGGCGGGACTGCCGTCGCTTACAGGACAACCGCCATGACTGATGACAACTATCAACACCCTAACCCTTCGGGTCTCCCGGACGGCGAACTGATCGACGTGACCGAACTCGGTAAAAGGGTAATCGCCATGGATCCCAGGAAAACGCGGATCGACTACAGCGGTCTCAACTTCAAAGAGATGTTGATGGCCTGTCCCATCGACGGAATTGGCTTGACCCGCGAACCCGAATATCCGCGTGAGGTCGAACTGTAACCTACCCACCCCCCGGCGCACGCGGCGGCTTCGCCGCCACCGCCATAATCCCCGCCAGGAACACCGCCACCGCAAAGAACGTGAACGGAATCCGGTAGCTGTCGAAGTAGTCGAACATGAACCCGGCGATCACCGGCCCCAGCGCCTGCCCGCCCACCTGCACCGACATCGTCAGCCCCCGAATCGTCCCCAGGTTCTGCCGCCCGTAGTAGTCCGCCCACACCAGCCGGATCAGCAGGTGCAGGCCGCCCACGCCGAACCCGATGCCCGCCGCCGAGATGACCTCCGGCAGTAGCCAGTCGCTCAGCACCGTCCCTACTGCAGCCAGCGCCACCACGAACGACGCCCCCATCATCAGGAACCGGATCTGCGCCCGCCGCGCCAGCGCCGCCCAGAACAGGCCCGCCGGCATCTGCGCCAGGGCGAACGTGCTCGCGCTGATCGCCGCGAATCGAGGGTCGATGCCCTGGCTGATGTAGTGCGACACCTGGTGCAGGCTCAGCCCCGCCTGGACCATCATGCTCGCGCCCGAAAAGACCGCCAGGATCCAGAACGCCCGCGTCCGCAGCGCCTGTCCCACCGTGAAGTCGATCTCCGCGAAACTGCCCGAGTTGCCGGAACCCCCGGCGGCCTCGGCATCCCGAGTGGCCGCGTCCTCCCGCGCCGGCGCCGGGTCGGGTTCCAGCCCCATGTCCTCCGGCCGCCGCGCCACCAGCAGCAGCGACGGCACCACCCCCAGCGCGAACGTCAGGATGCCCAGCACGACCCACGCCGTCCGCCAGTCATACCCCGTGATAATCAGCGTCATCGCCCACGGCACGATGGCCAGGCCGGCCCCCTTGGCGATGTGGTCAACGGCCAGCCCCACCGGACGCCGCCGGATGAACCAGTTGCTGACCGCCGTGGGCAGCCCCATCTCCAGCGGCCCGGAGAAAATCATCCGCCCCGGCACGTACAGCGCATAGAACGCCAGCGGGTGCGCGACGAACGCCAGCCCGACGGCGATTGCCCCCGTGGCGAACGAACCCGCCCCCAGGATGACGCCCGCCCCGTACCGGTCCAGCCATCGCCCCACGATGGGCGAAACGAACACCGCCGCCAGCCCGCCCAGGCTCACCGCGCCCGAGAACATCCCCACCGACCAGCCCATGGACTGGGTCATCGGCACCACGAACACCGAAAGCGTCGCCACCGCCATCACGGTCCGCGTGGACAGACTCAGCGCCACCCCGTTCCCCGCGACCACCCACCCGTAGTAAAAAGGCAGCGCATGGGCCATCCGAGTCCGCAAAGCATTAGTGCTCGTCATCGCTCACCCACAATGCCCCAAGTCTAGCGACGCCACAATCCATAAGCAACTCTGCCATTTCGACGCTGCTCCGGCCGCGCTCTTGGTCTTGCGTTACTCCTCTGTCACAGCGAGCGGAAACGGTGGACTTTACCCTAAACTCCGCCATTCTTGAAAGAGTGATTGAACCAAATCTAAACCTAACCCGCCCGAGGTACGATCTGACGGTCTCGTCAAACTTAGCGACGGCGAATCACCCAGTTAAATCTACCCACCTACGATTGGGCATGCTAACATTACGGAAACGGCATGAGGTCACTGGATAGTGAAGAACGAGACAAGATATTTTTACCATAGTTTTCCACGGCCACGGCTTGATGAAACACACACCCAAACCGCCGACCGCGGATGGGCCATTTTGCAGTCGATAGAGAAACTCGGTTTAGTTTTAGCTCCGGAATTGGTCGAATGGGACGACCCTGTCGGGCTTGGGACTCCGTCACCCATTCAAGTCTTACAGCGGCGCATATGTTTTACCGATCTGTCTCCCCGCGAACTTGGCAGACATTCAACGCGCTTCGGGCCATTCGCGCTCGAATTTGATACGACTGCTTTGAGGCGCATCGGGGCGCTACCCGTCATATACATGCCCCAAGCCTTGTCGGCACAGGACCATTTGGCATTGCTCGGCCCGTTTGTCGTTGGTCATCTCGGCCAGATCCGCAGTTTCCTAGAAAGGCTCAATGAACTTGATCAGCTTGATAACCTGGCATATTGGCAGGCCCAAAATCCCGAAGCAAACTACATAGCAGATGACTGCCTAGTTAATTTGCAAAATGGCGATGAATCACGTGGCGTTGTTCAGGAGTTCGAAGTCCCGTTGAAAACGATAAGGGCTATCCTGAATTACCTAGACTTTGAAACCGCGCCCTTCAGCGCAATGATAGGAGCAACCACTATCGCGCAGGCCATGTTCTATCCAACAGACGACGATCATCACAATCAGGAGCTTGGTTACTACCGACAGCGTGAGTGGCGTATCACCGCGGACTACGCTGTGAATGGCACTCCCCGTGGCCGAAGCCTTCAAGAAGAAGAGAAAGAATCGCTGCTTGGATTGGATGCGTCCTTTTGGGGAAGGCAAACCCACTCGAGCAGACAGCTTCGTCGCGTAGATGAAGCCCTCGCTCTGGTCCACCCTGCACCTGCCGAGCTGATTAGCATGGTTCGGAGGTTGATAGTGCCCAACGACTTCGCCAATGACGCGAGCGGAATTTTCGGAGACCGTGTTGCAACGGGAAATCAGGTGGAAGAATCCCAATAAAGGTTCACGGCCCATTAAAGCGCCGCCGCCTGTGCGGTTTGCAGCCTGTGCCCGAATGTTCAGGCGCGGCCAATAACCCTGAGCACCCCCAATCCTGCAAGTCTTGCAATCCGGCGAATCCCGATTCCGACGATTCCCCCAAAGTGCTGACACACGCCCCGTTGACCCTACCGGCACACGAGTTCTAACATAATCTCATCACGCGAAAGACCAGCTAATCCCGCAATCCATCCCAATGCCAACGTGCCAACACGCCACGCCCAAATCCTCTCAAATGCCCGCCAAAACCACCAATATCACCCCCAAAACCCGCCCATCCCACCCCATCACCCGCTCAACGCCCTACTCAAACGAACGGAAATGAGCGGAAATGAGCGGCATTTCGCCAAAATCCCCACATTCAGACCATCAACCCTGAGGGGTAATCCCATGACCCTTGCCCAAATCCGCCGCCGCGTCAACGCCCTCAAGCGCAAGTTCGTCCTCGAACTCGCCATCCTCAAACTCCGCCGCATCGCCGAATCCGTCGCCGACGACTGGGACCTCGACGAACCGCCCGAACCCCACGACGTCATCGCGCGCATCGCCAAAGCCGGCTTCCGCCTCTCCACCTTCATGCGATTGCGCTGGTACCTTAACGACACCATACGCCAGGGCGAAGTCCCCGAGCCGCGCCGGATCGTCACCAGCCTCCTCCCCTGGGCCAGCCAAGGCCGCTACCGTGAATTCTTCGACCGCGACCTTCCCCCGCTTAAGGCCTATGGGCGCTTGTGCGTACCCACCGCCTCTTGACAATTTGCGAGACTCCGATATTTTCTTTCAACAGGATCTGTCGCTATAAGGAAGTGCAGCTATGGTAGCAGCGGATGACCGCATACTCCTGGACTGGGACGCCCTCGAGGTCGGCGAGACCTTCGAGACCTACCAGTACCTCCTCACCCAGGAGATGATCGACACCTACCGCCAGGGGGTGATGGACCCGGAGGCCAGCTTCCCCACCATCTCCCACAAGGTGGACGTCAAGCAGTACAACGCCCGGTACCGCGACGCCGGTTCCGTCAACGCCCGGTGCGCGTTCCACTGCTACAACCCGCCCGTCGCCGGCAAGACCATCACCGTCCGCGCCTGGATCGCCGACAAGTACCTCCGCCGGGGCAAGAACTACATCGTCACCGAGGCAGTGTCCGTTGACGAGGACGGCCGGCTTATCGACCGCGTCATAACCCACGAGCTCAAGCAGCCCACGGAGGTCGGCAAGAAATGGGGAGGCTAACGCGCGCCTACGAGGTGGGGGACGAACTGCCCCCGCTGGTCAAGGATATGACCCAGGAGGCCATCAACCTCTTTGAGGGCAGCGGCGGCGATTCCGAACCCTCCCAGTTCACCGACGAGGAAACCGCCCGCGAAACCCTGGGCACCGAGGGCACCGTGGCCTCGGGCCGGATGTCCCTGTCCTTCGCCCTGGAACTGCTGCGCCGCTACTTCGGCAGCGACGTGTTCAACCACAACGGCGCCGTCGATTTGCGGTTCCTGCGACCCGTCCGTCCCGGCGACACCATCACTTTCACGGGCACGGTCGCCGGCGTCAGCCGCGAGGTCAACGGCAGCCGCGTCTCCGTGGACATCAAGGTCGAGAACCAGCGCGGCGACACCACCGGTGTGGGCCAGGGCAGCGCGGTCGTCCCCAACGCCTTCCTGCCCCTGGACGAGTAACCCCCGGCCGTTCCACCGTTGACCCGCCGTTCACCCGTTGACGCGGACGCTGCGGTCAGCCGGTTCCGTTCTCAGGCTTCGGAGCGGCCCAGTAGTCGTACTTACGCGCCGCCAGGTCCACCACCTCCGCCACGTCTTCCTCCAGCAGATACCGCTCGGCCACCAGGTCCATCGCCGCGCGGGTAACCCGTTCCAGGTAGTCCTCCCGGCCGGCGTACCGTTCCTCGATGGACGCTCGCGGGTCGCCGGTCGCCTCCCGTTCGGCCTGCGTCGCCGGCAGGGGCAGCGTCCAGCCGGCCAGCCCGCCGGTTATGCCGATGAACAGGTTGGGGTTGCCGATGCTCTCGTCGCGCAGGTTCCAGCCGGTGTACGTCGCCACCGGAACCGTCAGGTCCGGCAGCCGTATGCCGCCCCGCTCGTTGAACGATTCGTCTAGGTCTGCCACCAGCGCCGGGAACTCCTCGCCCACATCCGCCGGCAGGTTGACCGTCCGGCCCAGGTGCGACTCCGGCCCGTAGTCCAGCCTTACCGCCCTGGTCGTCTCGGTGGGAACCCGCACGTCGGGCAGTTGGGCAAACCGTTCCAGCAGCGTATGGGACTCCACCGCCGTGCCGTCGTCCAGGCTGGGATGGCGACTGGCCGGCGGTTCCTCGCCCTCGGTCACCCACCGGTCCAGGCTGTCCAGCAAGGCCCGCAGCAGCGGCGCATAGTCCACGCTGTTGAACGGAAGCTGCCCCTTGATGCCGTCCGCCGTCCGGATCTCCAACGGGGGAAAGTCGCCGGAACCGTGCTGGCAGCCGGCGAAGTGGTAACGCCGCGCCCACGGCGACTCCGGCGCGTCGGTCAACGTCTCCAGGTCGGTGTGGATCAACGCCGCGTCGCCCCGCCAGTACTCGGCGGACGTGTTGGTGAACATGATCCTGGGCACGTTGCCCCGCCGCTCCAGGGCTTCCAGCAGGGAACCCTGCGCCCCCGATACCGGGTCCGTCTGCATCGTGTCGGTGAACGGGAACAGCTCCGGGATGATGTAGCACACGTCCTTGGACGGCTGCCCGAAGCGCAGGTTGAACTCGCCGCGCATCCCGCCGGCCACGTGGGGCATGATCCCGTCCAGCGCCGGCCGTTCCTCCTCGTCCTCGTTGATTCCCACGTGGATGTACTGGCGCAGGAACCGGCCGCTCTGCGAACGCCCCATGGCGTATGCGTAGTCGATGGCCCCGGCGCAGGGGTTCCCCCGTCGCCCGTCAAACGGCGCCGGAGCGTGCTTCAGGTACGAGACCATGTCCCGCATCGCCGCGAACCCCAGGCCCACGATCCGGCTCCCCGTCGTGGTGTACACCAGTTGGTAGATCTTCCCCGGCTCGAACCCGGAGGGCATGTAGATGTGGCTGTGCTGCGGCTCCAGGTCCTCATCCTCAACCCGCACGAACGACCACCGGCTCCGGTCAACCGGCGTCGCCGGGCTGTTCGGCAGGTCCCGCACGGTCAGCGTCGCCTCCGCCTCTTCGGGATCGGCGGCGGGATTGGGCAGGTGCTGCCGGTCCGCCAGCAGGAACACCTGGGTGGGTTCGTTGCACTGGAACTGGCAGAGGATCCTGCCGGTCAGCGGCCCCTGTGGGCCGATGGCCTCCGGCACGTGCAGCCCGATGAGTCCCGGCGTGGGCGGAACGTCCGCCTGCCAGCCGCCCCAGACCACCGTGTAGCCCCGGCGCATCAGGTAGCCGTTGCCCGCTTCCAGCGGTGTGGTGGGGTCCGTGGCGGTGGGCACGCTGTTCAGGCTCAGCGCCGTCTTCCGGCCCCGGTTCACCACGTCGAACAGGATGCGCCGGTTGCCCCGGTCCATGTCCACCGGCCTCAGCATGGCAAAGTCCGCCGAGAACTCCACCTCGCCGGTCGAGTTGCGGGGAGCCAGCTCCAGGTCCGTAATCCCCTGGTTACGGGCGTTCAGCGGGTCCACGGCGTAGTGGGCCGTGCCCTCCAGCAGTTCGTAAGGCCCCACGTCGCCGAAGCTCCTGGCGGACGCAAAGCTGGTGCGCTTGGTGATTTCCAGTTCCGTAATTGCCACGACATCCTCCGGTTGTTCGCCAGCCGATCCTCAGTGATCGGGTCCTTAGTGATCGGGGTCTCATTCACGCGCCCGGCATTGGCATTCGCCGCGCCGGCGACGGCACTTCCTGCAGGCTGCTCAGGTCCATCGGCGGCAGGTCCACCTGCACCAGGTCCCGCACGCCGTTGGCCAGCTCGTTGTATCGGTCGAACCACGCTGCCAACTGGCGCCGCCATGACTCCAGCCCGCCGCTGGCGTGCAGCTCAAAGACCGCCTCCCGGCCGTCCAGGCCCGAGGATACTTGGTCCCAGGCCAACTGCAACAGCGCCGCCCGCTGCATCGCGGTGTAGCCGCCTCCGCCGAAGGCGTCTTCCAGCTCTGCCGCCATCACGGGATCCGCGAAGTCGGTGTCCGCCGGGGCGTTCACCAGCGAAGAGCCCGGCAGGCCGCGCAGTATCTCACTCATCCGTTGGCGTATCTTGAGCGTGTTGATCCCCGCCGCTGCCACGTGCAGCTGGTTGGGCAGGGCATACCCGCTCGCCGTCGTTTCCGGCTCCAGTTCCGCCGCCACCATGCACGAGCGGGTGGTCTGCACGTTCACGGTCATCTCCACCAACTGCTCAATCGTCTGCGGATTGGCGGTGAGCCTCATCACTTCGGCCAGCGCCAGGCCGAGACCCAGCGTCAGTTCGGCCTTGGCCAGCCATCCGTAGCTGTGATGCCAGAGCAGCCAGCATACCAGCGAATGCCGCCGGTTCCGGTCCGGCGCTTCGGCGGTGAATACGCGAGACCTCGGGATGAAAACGTCCTCCATCCAGACCATGGAGTCCAGTTCGTCGAACCGGCTGCTCAGGGGCGAAAGGAACGGGTTCTTGTGTCTGGCAACCGGTCGCCGCGACACCACCCGCAGGCCGGCGGAGTTCACCGGCACGATGAACCACAGGTACCTTCCGCTCCCCGCCGGCATGTCGTTCCGCGTGGAGATCAGCAGGTCCTCGGCGAAAGGCGTGCTGGTGTGCATCTGGATCTTGCCGCTCACCACGATGCCGTCGGCGGTTTCGCTGACCAGCCGCAGCGCCACGCGCTCGCTCTCGTCCTCCCGGAGCCGCGCGCCAATCAGCGGGCCGCCGCCGGCGTAGGTCAGGAACCTGCCGCTCTCTCGCAAACTTTCCAGGTACACCTCGGCTGCCCCGATGTCCTCGGCGGAGTGGTCCAACCGCTTGAGCACGTTCAGCAACCCCAGCGCGATCAGCGCGCCGTACCCCGGGGTGTGGGTCATGTTCCCCCCGGTTGCGAAATGCACGGCGCTGATCTCTTTCCCCAACCGTCTCAAGTCATCCGACGTCTTCGGCGGGGTGAGCGCCAGTGGGCGCCGCTCGCCCTCTCCGTCAGGCTCGGTCAGCAGCACGTCCTGCCAGTCGGCGTCAAAGTGGCGGTCGTACCAGGCCACATACTCTTCCACCATGCCCGACGTGGACGGGTGCGTCGTAACGTCCGCCACCGCTCCTTCTCCCACCAGCCACACGTCGCGCCCGTCCCGCAAACTCTCTCTGTACTCGGCCCCGGTCCGCATGATTCACCATCCGCAACAAAACGTGATACGTTCCGTGATTGTACCTTGACCGGGGCCGGACGGGTATCGGGTATCCGCCAAAGGTTGACGTCCGTCTCCGGCGCGCTGCATACTCCGTCGCAACCAAAGGGAGAGGTGAACCGTGGCAGGACCGTGTGAAGGCCTAACCGTCCTCGATTTCTCGTTGGGTATGCCGGGCGCCCTCTGCACCCTGGTTTTGGCCGACTACGGCGCCGAGGTGATCAAGGTCGAGCCTCCCGGTGGGGATCCGTTCCGGTTTCAGCCCGCCTGGATTTCGTGGAACCGCGGCAAGAAAGGCATCGTGCTCGACCTCGAAACCGCGGAGGGACGCGAGCAAGCCATCCGACTGGCCGGCGAGGCCGACGTTCTCGTGGAGTCCTACCGCCCCGGCGACATGGCCGGCTGGGGGTTGGATTACGACACGCTGTCGCAGCACCATCCCGGGCTGGTCTATTGCTCCATCACGGGCTTTGGGCAAAAAGGCCCGCTCCGCCGGGTAAAAGGTTACGAGGGTGTCGTTGCCGCCAAAGCCGGCCGGATGCTCAACATGGAAGGGCAGCCCGACCGCGACGGCCCGGTGTATTCGGCGGTGCCCACCGGCGGCTGGCACGCGAGCCAGGCCGCGGCGCGCGGCATCCTCGCCGCCCTCCGCGTGCGGGACTTGTGCGGTCGCGGCCAGTGGGTGCAAACCAGCATCGTTCAGGCCCTCGCCTCTCCTCACGACAACAACGTCGGCGACGGCGGACTGGTGAACATGCAACTCCGGCGCCGTGACCCTGAGCGGTTCCCGGGCCGGCCCCCCGGTCGCGGCCTCTCCACCATCGGCTACGTCCCCGTCCGCACCAGTGACGGCGTTTGGCTCCAGCACGCCAACCAGAGGGTTCCCCACGTCCAGGGGCATCTCAAGGTCATTGGCCTCGGCCACCTGCTCGAGGATGAGCGATTCGAGAAAGTTCCCGCCCTCAGCGTCGAGAATCGCGAACTCCTGCGCCGGGAAATTCTGAACCAACAGCTGGAAAAGACCGCCGACGAGTGGATGGATATTTATCTCCAGGACGGCAACATCGCCGCCGAGCCGTATCGCAACAGCGTCCAGGCCATGGATCACCCCGCGGTGGTCGCCAACGATACGGTGGTAACGATCAACGATCCCCGCGTCGGCCCGATGCGTACCCTGGCCCCGCTGGCGGACTTCAAGGAGACTCCGGGGCAACCCAGCGGACCGGCCCCCGACGTGGGGCAACACACCGCCGAAGTGCTGGGACGCCGGCGGCCCGCAACGGCCGGCGATGGCCCGCCCGCATCCGATGGCGCTGATGCACCGGCCCATCCGCTGTCCGGCGTGACCGTCCTCGACCTGGCGACAATCCAGGCCGGCCCTTACGGCGCGGCCCTGCTCGCCGACCTCGGAGCGCGGGTGATCAAGATCGACGCCACCGACCGGCGGCTTGACGAAGGACGGCGCTCTACCTCGCAGGCGGTGGCCGACCCACGCACTTACGCCGGCAAGGAAGGCATCCAGATTGATCTCCAGACCCCGGAGGGCAAGGAGATCATCCATAAGCTAATTGCACAGGCCGACGTCCTATCCCACAACTTCCGCCTCGGCGTGCCGGAGCGTCTTCAGGTAGATTGGGACACCTGCCGCAAAATCAATCCCCGCCTGATCCATGTCTGGATGGGAACTTACGGCGAACACGGCGAGCACGCCCGCCGTCCGGGTGCCCACCCCATCCCGGGCGCAATCATGGGCGGCGCGATGCGACAGATGGGACGCGGCATGCCCCCTCCTCCCGAACGCGAGATGAACGTCGAGGAAACGGTCGAGGCCACCCGCTGGATCATGAAGTCCAACTGGGGACCGGATCAGAACACGTCGCCGGCGGTGGCCACTGCGATCCTGCTGGGCCTGCGCGCCCGAGACCGCACCGGCAAGGGCCAGCCGGTCCACGTCACCATGCTCAACGCCAATGCGTGGACCAACGCCGATGAGTATTACGACTACGCGAATCGCCCTCCCATCGCCGTGCCCGACGAGGAGATTCACGGCCTTCATGCCCTGTATCGTCTGTACCGCGCCGCCCAGGGTTGGGTGTTCCTGGGTTGCCTGTTCCAGGACGAGTGGGAGCAATTCTGCCGGACTGCCCGACGGGAAGACCTCCTGGCTGATCCCCGCTTCTCGACTCCGGAGGCGCGACAAGCCAATGATGACGCCCTGACCGCCGAACTTTCTGCAACCTTCGCCGAGCGCCCCGCAGCCGAATGGGAAGACTTGCTGACCAACGCGGACGTCGGTTGTGTCCAGGCCGACGAGGCCGTGGAAGGCGAGTTTTACGCCGACCATCCCCACGCCAGGGCCAACGACCTCAGCGTCGAAGTGGAGCATCCGCACATCGGAAAGTATCGCCGCTACGGCGGGCTGGTCGATATGTCCCTGACCCCGGGAACCTACCGGACCTCCATTCAAGTCGGCCAGCACACCAGGCCCCTGCTGCGAGAACTTGGGTACAGCGACCAGGAGATTGAAGACCTGGGGGCGCGGGGAATCGTCCAGTGGGCGGACCCCTCGGTAGGCGGAGAGCCGTAAGGGAGGCCGTACTTGGCAATACTGGTAAGTTTCGATATCGATGGGACGCTGGAAGCGGGAGACCCGCCCGGTCCCGTCACCATGAGCATGGTCAGGAAAGCGCAGGCTTCCGGGTGTATCATCGGGAGCGCATCCGACCGTCCGCTTCCGGTGCAGCAGGGCATCTGGAACCGTTACGGTATCGAAGTAAACTTCGTTTCATCGAAGCAGGGCCTGCCGGACGTGAAATCTCGATTCCAGGTTGAGGAGTACTACCATATCGGCGATACCGATATGGACCGCCAATATGCCCTGGAAGCGGGGTTCCATTTCGTCTGGATGGATGACGGATATACTGAGCCATGGATTCATGGCGCATTAGGAGGGAATAACGATGTCAACGATCCCAGGGCTGGATAGACCCGGTCCGGTTCCCAATGATCTAACCAGACCCTTCTGGGACGCTTGCAACGAGCGGCGGTTGGTCTTGCAGAACTGTACCGCTTGCGAGCGGCTGCACTATCCGCCCGCCCAGCGGTGCGACCGGTGCGGCACGGCGGACAACCTGGAGTGGCGCGAGGTTGAGGGCAAGGGACACATCGACGTGTACATGGTGATCCGCGACTCCCGCATCAGGGGGTTCCGGTCGGCGCAGCCCATCAACTTCGCCGTGATTACCCTGGACGAAGACCCCGGCATCAACTTCCTGTCCAACCTCCCGGGAACGCCGCCCGGTGAGGTTCCCGTTGGAGCGCCGGTGGAGTTGATATTTGAAGAAACGAGCACCGGCCAGTTGATTCACGAATGGCGGGTGGCTGCCTAGACCGGCCGGCGAATCCAAACACGTTCAATAGCGCAGAGAACACGAGGAGGTTGATATGGTCAGCGACCGGGGCTGGATGCGAGATCGGGAAGGCCTGGGACTCTGGGAGCATCGGGGCAAAGTCGCCATCGTAGGTTGGGGCCAGTCCCACATTGATCGACGTTGGGACGGCGTCACCTTGGACCGGAGCTGTGGGGGCTTGAGCAAGGAGGCCTGCCTCAAGGCAATCTCCGACGCCGGCCTGTCTCTGGCCGATATCGACGGCCTGATCACCAGCAAGGAAACCCGCGCCGAGCAGACCTGGGCGCCCCGTCCTTACTTTGATCCGCCGTATGACACCGAGGACGGCCTGACCTACGCATCGGCGGATTGGATGCAAAGAGAATTGGGGTTAAACAACGCCCAGTATCTCTACTCCGACGCGCCCTACATCGGCCCCATGATGGGCCTGGCCGCCCAGGCAGTGGGCGACGGTCTGTGCGAGACGGCCCTGGTCTGGTACCCGATGGTCAATCTTTCCGGCCGGTATGGACACAACAACCCGGCGAATAACAGCCAGGAAGCCCACGGCAACGGCGCCTTTACCCTGCCCTGGGGTTATCAGAGCGGCGCGATGTTCAACAACCTGGTGATTTTCCAGCAGTACTGCAAGAAGTACGGCAAGTCCCACGACGGACTGGCCCCGCTGTGCTTGAACCTGCGCCGCAACGGCCTGTTGACTCCGTGGAGCTACTACGCTCTCCACGAGCCTTATCAGCTCACCCGGGAGGACTACCTGAACGGGCGCGTGATTGAGGAACCCCTGGTGATCTACGACTGCGACCGCCCGGTCAACACCTGCGCCGCCTTCATCTTCACCACCGCCGAGCGCGCCAGGGACCTGCGGCAGAAGCCCATTTACGTGCTCAACCACGCCCAGACCTCCGGCCGGGGCCGGAGCACCATGTCGACGCTGGAGGAGCACCAGGAGGCCGTGGCCAGCCTGGCGCGGAGGATGTGGGAGGGTTCGGGCCTTGGCCCCGACGACGTGGACGTCTTCAATCCCTACGACGGCTACCTCACGTTCACGCAGCAGTTCCTCGAGGGATTCCAGTGGCACGGGGTCAAGTTGGGCGAGG
>JAJDWF010000065.1 GCA_022825745.1 Dehalococcoidia bacterium
CACCACCGACGCGGGTATGCGCCTGGACGAAGTTTCCCTGGAGAACCTGGGCTCCGCGCGCCGCGTTCTGGCCACCAAGGACGAGACCACCATCGTCGAGGGGCGAGGCCACGAGGACGACATCGCCGGTCGCGTTGCCGAGCTTAGGGTGCAGATTGAGGAGACCACCTCCGACTACGACCGGGAAAAGTTGCAGGAACGCCTGGCCAACCTGGCCGGCGGCGTCGCCGTAATCAAGGTCGGCGCGGCCACCGAGCCGGAACTGAACGAGCGCAAGAGCCGCACCGAGGACGCTCTGGCGTCCACCCGCGCCGCCGTCGAAGAGGGCGTCATTCCGGGAGGCGGCGTCACGCTGCTGCGCGCCCAATCTGCGCTGGATGACATCTTGGAGCAAGCCTCCGGCGACGTGGCTGTGGGCATACGCCTGGTGCGAAACGCGCTGGAAGCGCCCCTGACCACCATCGCGCAGAACGCCGGCTACAAAGGCGATGTGGTCGTGGAAAACGTCCGCAACGGGGAAGGGGACTACGGGTTTGACGCTGACCGCGGAGAGTACACCGACGTGGTCGCCCGGGGCATCATCGACCCGGCCAAGGTTACCCGCTCGGCGCTGCGGAACGCGGGCTCGGTTGCCGGGATGCTCCTGACCACCCAGGCCGTGGTAACTGAAATTCCCAAGTACGAGCCGCTGCCGGCCGACATCCAGGACTTCATGCACGACTAATCCCGATTCGAGGATTTTGCAGCCCGCCGCATCCGACTTGATCAGGATGCGGCGGGCGCACTTTTTTGAACAGCATGGCCGTGGCTTCCAACATCCCGTCCGGCGCGCTCAGCCGGGCGACCATCGCCTATCTCATCGCCGGCGACCCGCCGCTGCTGGACGAATACCGCGACATCGACGCGCAGCTCCAGCCCAACGGGTTCGACGTGTCAGTCCGGGCCGTTTCCGCTTGTGGTGACGGCTCCGTCCCGGGCAGCATCGGCATTTCCGACGGGGACCGGGTACTCCCGGCAAGCGCGGAGCTGTCCTTCGACTCCGGCGGTTGGCTGCATCTCCGGCCCGGCTCCTATCTGCTCACGTTCAACGAAATCGTCAACTTGCCCAATCACATCATGGCCCTGGCCCGGCCCCGTTCCAGCCTGCTCCGTTCCGGCGTGGCCATCCACACCGCCGTCTGGGACGCCGGCTACTCCGGCCGCTCCCAGGCGCTGATGACCGTCCATCATCCCGCCGGGTTCAGAATCCGGCGCGACGCCAGGGTGGTCCAGTTGGTGTTTTTCACTTTGGACGCCGGCGATCCGCGAGGGTACACGGGGCGGTATCAAAACGAGAACCTGTGAGCCTAACAGAACACGGCGACACGAAACCCACCGACCTGCGCCGGTTGGTGAACCGGCTGGCGCGTGAAGTCGGTTTCGACCTGGTTGCGGTGACCGACGCCGCCGGCTTCGACGCTGACCGCGAAGTAGCCCTGCGCCGCATTGACGACGGGCTCATGGACGGCCTCCCCTGGTTTACCAAGGCGCGCGTGGCACGGGGCACGAGTCCCGACGAACTGCTGTTAGGCGCCCGTTCCATCATCTCACTGGGGTTGAATTACTACCCCGGCGCGGCGCCAACGCCGGCATCCGGTTCGGGGCTGGTCGCCCGTTATGCCCAGGCCCGCGATTACCACCGCGTAATGAAGCGACGGATGCGCCGGCTGGTCATCGCCCTTTCCGAACATCCCGCGTTGCAGCAGGCCGACCAGGAACTGAAGGCCCGCTGGTACGTGGACGACGGTCCGATGCTGGACCGGGCCGCCGCCGCCCGCGCCGGCCTGGGCTGGTTCGGCAAGAACGGCAACATCCTGAACCCCACCTACGGCTCCTGGCTGCTACTGGGCCAGATCATCACGAACCTGCAACTGGAACCGGACGCGCCCCTGGCCAAGACCTGCGGCCAATGCACGCGCTGCATCCCGGCCTGCCCTACGGACGCCATCGTCGCGCCCTACGTGGTGGACAACCGCCGATGCATCAGTTACCTGACCATTGAGCACAAAGGCGCGATACCTCGCGATCTGCGCCCGGGCATGGGAACGTGGGTCTTCGGGTGCGACATCTGCCAGGAGGTGTGTCCGGTCAACCGCAAGGCGCAAGCGACGTCGGACCCTAACTTCGGCCGGCGCGACCTGACGGCCCTGGACCTGATCGAGTTGCTGGATATGGACGAGGCGCAGTTTCGCCAGCGCTTTGCCGGCACGCCCCTGATGCGGGCCAAGCGGGTCGGGATGCAGCGCAACGCGTGCGTGGCGTTGGGCAATCTCCGCGAGGTGACGGCAGTTCCCGCTCTAGGGCGCGCCCTGGCGTCCGCCGATGCGCTGGTGCGTCAGCACGCCGCCTGGGCGCTGGGACAGATTGGTAGAGACGAGGCTATGGCGGCGCTGCGAACTGCGGAAAGCGCGGAGCCCGATGAGGATGTCCGAACCGAAATCCGTCTGGCGCTGACCGATGCCGGCGCAGCCTAGCCGTTGTCGAACTTCGCGGTGTTGGGCGCGGGCGGTCGGTTGCGGCCCCGGCCCTGGTTTCGCCGGCCGCGCGCACCTGACCTGCCTCTTCCCGGAGGCGGCTGTTCGGTCGGGGCTGGGGTTGCGGTTGCCGTTTCGCCGGCCGCCGGGGGTTCTTCAACGCTCCGGTCCGTCGTCTCGGCCGTGGCTCCGTTCCTTGGGTGTGCCGGCCGCGCAGGGTCGCGTTCCGCGTTGCGGCGCCGGCGTTCGCGTTGGGCGTTGGTTCGTTCCGCTTCCGCCGCCAGCTCCTCATCGACGCGACGCAGGGCTGCCTCTCGCCCGTCCCGCAATTTGAGCATCTCGGTTTCCAGCAGGAAGAAGTCGCCCTTGGAAAGCAGGTGCAGGTTGCCCTGGAACGCCATGTGCCAGTCTTCCGGCGGCCACTTCCGCAGGTATTCCAGGCGGTACGCGATCAACCCGGCGTCGATATATTGCTGTTGGTCCAGCACCACGTCCGGCTTGATGTGGATGCGGTAAGGCCAGGAGGTCTTGCCCTCTTTGATCCAGGGAGTGGACCTGACTTCCTCGTACCCCTTGGTTACGGTGGCGGTGGCGGTGAACACGCGCTCGCCGCTGACGTAGTAAATGATGCGGTCGCCGGGTTCAACCCGCTGCACTTTGCGCCGGTACTCGGCTTTCAAACCCTGCTGCGCAAAGCCGATGCCCCGAGTGATATCGAAGTTCTGCTTGTTGCAATTAATCATCCAGAAATTATGCGGCATATCTAGGTCCCGGCAGATGGATGGCGCATCCGGAAAGTGAGGGCATTTTAGCACATGGGGCCACGCCCGACGCCCCGGCCCGTTGGAGCCGAGGCGTCGGACGCCGCCGTAAGGGTACGGAAAAGCCGCTCTGGTTGTTCAGGAACTCCGGCAACTCAGCTGCCGGGGGCTTCGGCCTCAAAGCTGGCCGCTTGAATCGCCAGGCTGGCGAAGTCGGACACGGCGGTCGAGTCCGGGAGCAGCCGCTGGATGCGCCGCGCCTCCTCCGCCACGGCCTGGAGATTGCCCTCACGGGCCCAGTAGCTACCGCGCAGGACTTCGGCAAATTCGGCGACCACCGCGGACAGTTGGAACGTTGCAGGAGTCTCTTCAAAGGCGACGGCCAGGTCGCTGTGTTGGAACTCCCGGTTGATTTCAACCACCTCGTTGAGTCCGACGTCTCCGTAGCGCATGTAAACCGTCCCGACGGTACCCTCGGCCTCTTCACGGAGTTTCAGCTCGTAGAGGGCGGTGACGCTGTGTCCGGCGCCGATTTCGCCCGCGTCCACCGCGTCGTTGCGGAAGTCGTCATCGGCAACGTCGCGGTTCTCGTAGCCCAGCAGCCGGTAGCGGCTGACCACCTCCGGGTTGAACTCGACCTGCACCTTGGCGTCCCGGGCGATTACCTGGAGGGTTCCGGTCAGGTCGTCAACGAAGATGCGGCGAGCCTCAGAGAGGGTATCGACGTAGTAGTAGGCGCCGTCGCCGTCGTTGGCCAGTTGCTCCATCAGGATGTCGTTGTAGTTGCCCATGCCGAAACCGACGGTGGTGAGGGTCACGCCCCGGTCCACATAGTCCTGGACCTGCCGCAGAATCGAGTCGGGGCCGGTGTTGCCCACGTTGCCCACGCCGTCGGAAAGCACCATGACGCGGGTGATGCGGTTGGACTCCACCTGGTCCACCGCCAGCTTGTAGGCGACTTTCAGGCCGTCCTCCACATACGTGGACCCGCCCGGCTGCAGGGAGTCGATGGCCCGCAGGATCTTGCCCCGTTCCCGGGCCTCGGTGGCTTTGAGCAGCACGGAGCCGCGGTCGCCGTAGGTCACGATGGCAACCTTGTCGTCGGAGCGGAGTTCGTCCACCAGCAGCCGGAGCGACTGCTGCACGAGTCCCAGCCGGTCTTCGCGAGCCATGGAGCCGGAAACGTCGATGGTGAACACCAGCGTGGCGTCCTGCCGCTGCTCCTCGGTGAGTTCTTTGCCTTGTAGTCCTACGCGCATCAGCCAGTGGTTGCCGTTGCCGAACGGGGACGGCGAGCCGTCGATGTGAATGGCGAAGGCGTCATCGGTGGGCGCCTCGTAGCCCTGATCGAAGTAATTGACGAACTCCTCCACCCGTATGGAGTTCTGGTCGGGCAGGTGCCCATCGTCCAGGAACCTGCGCGCGATGGTGTACGACGCGGTGTCCACGTCGATGGCGAAGGTGGAAAGTTGGTCGTCCTCCGTGTCGATGAACGGGTTGACGCCGTAGTGCTGGAAGAAGGTCAGGTCATAAGGAGCGTCGTTGACGGTGGCCGACCCGCCGATGGAATTGAAGCCCTCGGACTGGGCCTGCGCCGAGGCTGGCGCTGCCTGCTGCGCGGGTGCGCTCGCTGGAACAGCAGCCGACGCGCCGGACGCGGGCGTTGGAGCGGACTGTGCGGCAGGGGCGGCCGTGGGGTGCGCGGGCGCCGGAGCCGACGTAGCCGCCGGTTGGGACTGAGCGGCAGGTGCGGCCGCGGGAGCCTCGTACTCCGCGCTGCCGCCGCAGGCCATCACGGCCAGCAGCAGCACCATCAGCAGTGGAACGATTGCCTTTGTCATTATCGGATTCATCTCATCGCCTCCTTGAAATTTGGTTGTGGCGACGTCAAGGTTAGGTGTTCTACGGTTGTACACTGAACGACAGATGTGTAACACTCGGCCAGTTTTGTGCTACAGGATTGTATCTTTTGCCAGATTTCGGCGAAATTCTCACCTCCCACGTCGAGCGGTCGGGGATCAGCGATTCCGACCTCTCCCGGCGTATCGGCGTGAGCCGCGCGACCCTGATCCGCTGGAAGGAGGGCCTCACCGCCAGGCCGCGCTACCGCGAAGACGTGCTCCGTTGCGCTGAGGTGCTCAGGCTCACCCCGGAGGAACGGGACGAGTTGTTGATCGCGGCGGATTTCGAGCCGGAAGCGCCGCCCGCTGAGGTTCCGGCGGCGGAACCGGCCCCAGACCCAACGCCCGTATCTCTGGCCGAACCCGATGCGCCCCCGGTTCCGGCCCGCAGACGCCGGAGACTCGGGATCGCTGTGTCGGCCGCAGTGGTGGCGGTGGTGGCTGCCATCGCGGTGGCGTTGACGCTGATCGGTCTTTCCGGCGAGCCGGACCGTCCCGTAGCCCCAACCGCAGCGCCGCCGATCCCTGTTCCCCGTGAGCCGGACCATCCCGTGGCCGACACCGGAGAGGCGCTGATCGTGATCGCGCCGTTCGCCAACTACACGGCCGGCCAGCTGGAGTTCAACATCCGGGGCCGCCTCAGGAGCAGCATACACCGCGAGATCGCCGCCGCCGGACTGGAACGCATCAGAATCGACGATTGGATAGCAACCGTTCCGAGCCACGGGGCGGCGCTGTCGGCTGCCGAACAGTCGGGCGCGGCCATCGTGATCTGGGGGGAATACGACAGCGGCCGGGTGCTGGCCAACCTGACGTCAACCCCCACCGAGAACGAGTCCCTCGGCCCGCAGGTTGTGGAAATCGCCACGTCGCCTTCCGAGTTGCCCACGGCCATCAACTTGGACCTGACCGCCGAGGTGCGTTCGGTGGCGCTGCTGACGCTGAGCCAGGTGTACCTGCAGCGGGGCGAGTACGAGCCGGCCAAGACCGTGCTGTACCAGGCGCTGGAGCATCCGCCCGCGGATCCAACTGCCCTGGCCAATCTGCGCTACCGGTTGGGCCAGGCTTACCTGGGCGGCGATTATGCCGACCTGGACGAGGCCATCTGGCGGTTCACCGAGGTGCTATCGGTGCAGCCCCGCTCCGCCGACACCTACGGCAGTCGCGGCCTGGCGTACCTGGAACGCGGACGGCCGGGCGATGAGGACCTGGCCATCGCCGACCTGACCAGGGCGTCGCAACTGGCGCCGCACCTGGCAGCCCCGTACTTCAACCGGGCGGCGGCCTACATCGCCAGGGGTCGGCCCGGCGACCTCGACCGGGCGCTGAATGATCTGGAACAGGCCATCCGCGCCGGCGTCGATGGCCCGGGTGTATATGTGAACCGGGCGTCGGTGTACCTGGCCCGTGGTCACGATGGCGACCTTGACCTGGCCTTTGCGGACCTGGATCGCGCGACTGAAATAGATCCCAACCTGGCGACGGCCTGGGTCAACCGGGGCAACGCCCTGTTGCAGAGAGGCGAGGACGGGGACTTTGAGCAGGCCATGGCCGACTTCACCAGGGCCATCGAGCTCGCCCCGGACAACCCGCTCGGGTACTACAACCGGGCGCTGGCGCACTCGGCGGCGGAGCACTGGGAGCTTGCCAACTCCGACCTGCGGGCGGCGCAGGAACGGGACCCGCGCGATCCGGTAATCAACAACGCGCTGTGCCGGCAGCTGGGCGTGCAGCGCCGGCCGGATGAGGCGCTGCCCTTCTGCAACCTGGCCTTGGAGCGCGAGCCGGACGGGCCGGCGCGGGACAGCCGGGGGCTGGTTCATGCCGTAATGGGTTCCGCCGACGAAGCCGTCGCGGACTTCAGGGTCTTTCTGGATTGGGTGGACGCCTCGGAGAAACCGACTTGCGGCCCCCACTACCGCCCTAGCCGCGAGTCGTGGATCAGCGCGCTGGAGTCGGGCGGCGATCCGTTTGACGATGCAACGCTCCGGGAACTGCGGCTGCGTCCCGCCTCTCCGGGGAGCGCACCCTGCTGAATGGTGCAATCCGTCGCCATGCCGCCGGGCATTTGTCGGGGAACGGGTAATGTTGTACCATCCCTGCGCTGATAAATCGACAAACCGACCACCGGGAGTGTATCTATGGCCAGCACCGCACAACGTGAACGCGACATCGCCATCGTTGGAGTCGCCGAGTCCGACGTGATGGGCACGGTGCCCGACAAATCATCGTTGCAGCACCACGCCGAGGCCGCGCACAACGCGCTGGCGGACGCCGGGCTGTCCATGTCCGACGTGAACGGCCTGATGACCGCGGGCTTCAGCACCCTGGTAACGGCGGAGTATTTCGGGTTGCAGCCTTCTTTCACCGACAACACGTCGGTGGGCGGTTCATCGTTCGTGATCCACGTCGCGCACGCTGCTGCCGCCATCCGCGCCGGATACTGCGACACCGTGCTCATCACCCACGGGCAGGCCGGGCGGTCCACCCGCGTTGCGGTGCCGCCGGACCGCAACCTGCCGGTGGCGCAGTACGAAACGCCCTACGGGATGATCGGACAGCCCATCAACTACGCCATGGCCTGCACCCGGTACATGCACGAATACGGCGAGGAGCGAACCCGGCAGGCGCTGGCGGAAATCGCGGTGTCCACCCGCAAGTGGGCGAACCTGAACCCGGTGGCCTACATGCACGAAACGCCCATGTCATTCGACGACTACCACAACTCGCGCTGGGTGGCCTGGCCTTTCCACCTGTTCGACTGCTGCCTGGTGACCGACTCCGGCGCCGCCATCATCGTCACCACGGCGGAGAAGGCGCGCAACTGCGCCAAGGAACCGGTGTGGGTGCTGGGCGCGGCCGAGGGCCACGACCACAACCTGATCAGCTTCATGCCCGACCACACGTCCACTTGGTCCCGGGAAACCGGCCCCCGGTCGCTGGAGCGGGCCGGCCTGACCCACGACGACATCGACCACACCATGATCTATGACTCGTTCACCTATACCACGCTGGTGACCATCGAGGGGCTGGGGTTCTGCGGCCCCGGCGAAGGGCCGGACTTTGTGGCCAACCAGCGCACGGCTCCCGGCGGCGAGTTCGCGCTGAACACCAACGGCGGCGGGCTGTCCTACTCGCATCCGGGGATGTACGGCAGTTTCCTGCTCGTGGAAGCGGTGCGTCAGCTGCGCGGCGAGTGCGGCGACCGGCAGGTGTACCGCAAGGGTTCGTCCGATCAGCCGGCGGCGACCAGCATCGTCAACGGCACCGGCGGCTCTCTCTCCTCCACCGGAACGGTAGTGTTGGCAACGGGTTAGTACAGGATATGGACACGGTAATCATCGGCTTGCCGCAGTCGGGCAAAACCACGCTTTTCAACGCGCTCACCCTCGGCAAGTCGGACGCTAGCGGCGCATCGGGTTCCGCAACCGAAATGCACATGGGCGTAGTCAAGGTTCCCGACCCGCGTTTGGACAGCCTGGCCGAGGTGTATCACCCCCGGAAAGTCGTACCCGCCGAGATTCGCTACATCGACCTGCCCGGCCCTGAGTCCATGGCGAAATCCCAGGGCATCAGCGGGCGTTACCGCAACATCCTCCAGTCCGCTACCGCTTTCCTGGTGGTGGTGCGGGCCTTCGCCAACGACGCGGTGGCCCACCCCACCGGCGATCTGGACCCTGCCCGGGACCTGGAAACCATGCTCAACGAGTTGACCTTCGCCGACCTTGAGGTCCTGGAAAGAGCGTCAACTCGCCTGGCCGACCAGATGAACAAGACCAAACCCGCCGACCGGCCCGCCGCGATTCGTCATAAGGACGCCGTTGACAAGGCGCGGCAGGGACTTGAGGGCGGCATCCCGGTGCGGCTGCAAAACTTCGCGGACTCGGAGCGGGCGATACTGGTCAACTACCAACTGCTGACCGACAAGAAGATCATCGCGGTGTTCAACACTGACGAAGGCGCCGAGGACGTGTGCATCAACGAGCTCGGCCTCGACCCGGATCTGGTGCGCGGAGTAGGGTCGGTAAGTATCAGCGCGCGCATCGAGGCCGAACTGGGCATGATGGACCTGGAGGAGGCCGCCGAGTTCCGGGCCGACCTGGAATTGGGAGAGCCGGCGACGAGCCAGGTGATTAACGCCAGCTACGATACGCTGGGCCTGGTGTCGTTCCTGACCGTTGGCGACGACGAGGTGCGGGCGTGGAGCGTCCCCGGGGGGATGCCGGCGGTGGACGCGGCGGGCGTGATTCATACCGACTTTACCCGCGGCTTTATCCGCGCCGAAGTGATCGCCTACGACGACTTCTCCGTCTGCGGCAGCATGGCCCAGGGCCGCCGGGAAGGGCTGCTGCGCTCGGAGGGCAAGACCTACCCGGTGCGCGACGGCGACATTATCAACTTCCTGGTCAATACCTGATGCCCGGTTGATACCTGATGATCGATATTCGCCTTTACCGTTCCAGGGACTACGAAGCCGTCCGGGAGGTTTTCAGCCACGAGCAGGACGACTTTGCCCAAAGCTATCTGCACTCGGACGAAGACCGCCAGGAGTTCACCGACTACGTCGAGGGCGCGCTGACCCGCGACCTGGCCGACATCCGGCGCAGCTACCTGGAACATCCCGGCAGCAATTTCTGGGTGGCCGACCGGGACGGCGAGGCGGTGGGCTGCGTTGGAGCGTACCAGCGCAGCCACGAGGAGGCGGAAATCCGCCGATTGGCGGTGCGCCGCGACGCCCGACGCCTTGGCATCGCCTCTCAGTTGCTGGACCAGGCCGAGGCATTCTGCCGCGACTACGGCTACGCCCGGACCACCGCGTGGACGTATAACCACATGCCCGGGGCCATCGCCTTCCTGCGTCGCCGGGGTTACCGGGAGATTGAGGACCACGCCTTTCCCCACACCAGCCTGACGTTGTACCTCTACGCCCTGGAACTGTAGCCGGGCAGCGTCAAACAGGCCCCGGCGCTTGCCCGACAATCGTAACCAAGTTGACAAAATCGGACATTGACGATAGTATAAGTAACGATTAACAACTGGATATGCTGCTGGAACCCTTATCCAGACAGGCGGAGGGAACGGCCCTGTGAAGCCTGGCAACCAATCCCGCTCACCCGGTGGGATCAGGTGCTAAATCCGGCGTCCCGCGCGTAGTGTCGCCCTGCGGCGTGTCAGCAAGCGGTATGACGAAAGATGAGGGGAGAACTGTACTGATGGGCTCTCCCGGCGTGGGTGAGCCTTTTATTTTGCCTATCCACCAGGAAACGTCATTCCGGCGAAAGCCGGAATCCAGAAACCGCGTGTCCACTGTTGCCTTTTGGCTGACCTGCTGCCATGACTGAAATTCGACCTATCAACTGGACCGGAAGCAGTATCCAGTTGCTCGACCAGGCGCTGCTGCCCCACCAGCACGTAACGGTCAACATCACCGACTACCGCACCGCCGCCGCCGCCATCACCGAGATGCGAGTGCGCGGCGCGCCCGCCATCGGCGTAACCGCCGCCTATGCCATGGTGCTCGCCGCGGCGGAGTTGCAATCGCGGGAGCGCGACCACTTCATCGGAGCGTTGCGCAACGCCGGCGCCCACGTCGCCGCCGCCAGGCCCACCGCCGTCAACCTCGGCTGGGCCGTCCGCCGGATGCTCAGGGTGGCCGACGCCGAACCGGACCCCGGCAGCATCCTGCCCCGCCTCGAAGCCGAGGCCCGCCGCATCCAGGAAGAGGACGAAAGCATCAACCGTCAAATAGGAGAACATGGCCGCGCCCTGATGCCGCCCGACGGCCAGGGTGTGCTGACCCACTGCAACACCGGAGCGTTGGCCACGTCGGCCTTCGGCACCGCCCTGGGCGTCATACGGGCCGGCTGGGAAGCAGGCGGGCGGTTCCGGGTGTTCAACACGGAGACCCGCCCCTGGTTGCAGGGCGCGCGTCTCACGTCCTGGGAGTTCCAGCAACTTGGCATTCCCGCCACGCTGGTGGCCGATTCCGCCGCCGGCATCCTGATGCAGCGGGGCGAAGTGTCCTGCGTCATCACCGGCGCGGACCGCATCGCCGCCAACGGCGACACCGCCAACAAGATCGGGACCTATTCGCTGGCCGTGCTGGCCCATGAAAACAACATCCCCTTCTACATCGCCGCGCCCACCAGCACCGTGGACCTGGCCATCGCTCACGGCGACAACATCGCCATCGAGGAACGCCCCGAGCACGAGGTGACGGGGTACGGAGGCGCTCCAGTCGCGCCCGAAGGCACTCCCGCCTACAACCCCGCTTTCGACGTAACGCCCCACCGCTACATCGCGGGCATCGTTACCGAAGCCATGGTCTGCCGCCCGCCCTACACCGAATCACTGAAAAGCGCAGTGGACGCCGCGTGACCTCTCCTGCCACACTGGATTCCCGCGAAAGCGGGAATGACGAAAGCAGAGACGAACAAAAGAACCTATGACCATTGATTCCCAAACCCGCCGTCGCATCGCCCGCACCGGGCTGACGGCCCACGACCCGGCCAAGGCCAGCCCCGGCTATACCCTGTACGCCCCGCTGTCCGGCAACGGCGAGGTGTACCTGCTGGATGCCAACGGAGAAGTGGCGCACCGGTGGCAGATGCCATACCCGCCGGGACTCTACGGCTACCTACTGCCCAACGGCAACCTGTTCTACGGCGGCAAGGTGCGCGACGATGGCGGCTGGGACATTTTCGAGGCCATGAAGCGGTTCAAGGGCGGCGTCATGCTGGAAGCCGACTGGGACGGCAACATCCTCTGGGAGCACCGCGACCCTTACCATCACCACGACGCGCGCCGCACCGAATCCGGCGGTTGCCTGTACATGACCGTCGAGCGGATGGACGACGCGCAGGCCGCGCAGATCGGCGGCGGCCAGCCCGGCACCGACGCCGGCGGAATGTACGCCGACGTGCTGGTGGAGGTGGATGCCGACGGCAGCCGCATCTGGGAATGGCACGCCGCCGAACACCTGGACCCCGACCGCCACGTCATCACCTTCAACGACCTGCGCGACGAATGGAGCCACGGCAACACCGTCGTGCCGCTGCCCGACAGTGCCTCATCAGGGGCACGGGTGATGTTCAGCTTCCGCAACATCTCCACCGTGGGCATCATCGACAAGGCCAGCGGCAACATCGAATGGCAAATCGGCGAAGAAACGCTGGCGCAGCAGCACGACCCGTCCCTGCTGGACAACGGGAACGTGCTGATCTACGACAACGGCTCCCACAGCCGGCACAACCCACTGCCCGCCTCCCGCGTCATTGAAGTCAACCCGGCAACCAACGAGATAGTCTGGGAATACCGGGACAACCCGCCGTTCAACTTCTTCAGCGCCTACATCTCCGGGGCGCGCCGCCTGCCCAACGGCAACACGCTGATTACCGAGGGGCAACCCGGCCGCATCTTCCAAGTAACGCCGGACGGCGAGGTGGTGTGGGAATACATCAACCCGCACTTCGCGCCCAACGAGCAGGGCTATGTCGTGAACAGCGTCTTCCGTTCCACCCACTACCTGTCCGAGCAGATTCCCCAACTGCGCTGAACTATCCCAATCGTCCAAGGAACCATGTAATGCCCGACCAACCCCAGGCGGAAATCGCCATCATCGGCGGCAGCGGCCTCTACGAAATCCAGGGTTTCGAGGAGACCGCCGTGGTGGACATCGACACGCCCTACGGCAAGCCCAGCGACGCCATCACCGTTGGCGAACTGCTGGACGTGCCGGTGGCCTTCCTGCCCCGTCATGGCCGGGGCCACCGGGTCAGCCCTACGGAGTTGCCGTTCCGCGCCAACATCTACGCGCTGAAGACGCTGGGGGTCAAGCGCATCGTGTCCGTCAGCGCCGTGGGCAGCCTGCAAGCCAGGCTGGAACCGCAACATCTCGTCATCCCCGACCAGTTGATTGACCGGACCCGTTCGCTGCGTCCCAGCACCTTCTTTGAGCACGGCGTGGTCGCCCATATTTCCTTCGCTGAACCCTTCTGCCCCGACATGAGCGAGGTATTGTCGAAGGGGGGCCAGGAACAGGGCATCCCGACCCACCAGGGCGCGACCATGGTGGTGATGGAGGGGCCGGCTTTCTCCACCAAGGCGGAATCCGAAATGTACCGCGCCTGGGGCGGCGACCTCATCGGCATGACCGCGCTGCCCGAGGCCAAGCTGGCCCGCGAAGCCGAAATCTGCTACGCGACCATGGCCTGGGTCACCGACTACGACTGCTGGCACCCCGACCACGACGCCGTGACCGTCGATATGGTGGTTGAAAACCTGATCGCCAACGTCGCCAACAGCCGCATCATCCTGCGCCACATCATGCCGGCGCTGGCGCAACTGGGCCCGTGCGAGTGCCAGACCGCCCTGGCCAATGCCATCATCACCGACCGCGCCATGATACCCAGCGAGGTGCGTCGCCGGCTGTATCCTATCGCCGGCAAGCATCTTGACCCACCGTCAACAAACGCCTAGCGAAAAGCCCCGTCATTCCGGCGTTCGCCGGAATCCATAGCAAACCTTCACAGGAGGTAACAAATGCCACGACAGAATCCGGGGGAACCCTACTACCGGGTTGATTCTCCCGAAGCCATCCAAATACTCAATGCCGACCCGGACAACACCGTGGTCGTCGATGTTCGTCGCGATGACGAATGGGTCACCGGCCACGCGTCCGGCGCGATCCACATCAACGTTGACGAATTCATGGACCGGGTGGACGAGCTTCCTGACGGCAAGAAACTGCTGTTCATCTGCGCCGCCGGCGTCCGCAGCGGAGTCGCCTGCGAGTACGCCGCCGCCCTGGGCATCGACTCGGAACTGCTCTACAACGTTGACGACGGCACACCTTCATGGATTGCCGCCGGCAACCCCACTTCCTACGGAGACGATCCGTAACTGACCGCATACGCATATCCGCAACACCTGAACTCCGCCATCTTCACGGATAAGAGAAACCGGGGCTCTTTCATCGAGCGATTCCTGGAAGTCCTGGCCTTCTCCCGAGTGGCGCACTGAGAAAATCACAAATCGGAGGTAAAACGATTTGACTGTTCAAAACACCAAAGGCGACGTTAAAGACCTTTCCCTGGCCGGCGCCGGCGTTGATCGCATCCGCTGGGCCGCCCGCGAAATGCCCGTCGTCAACCTGATCACCGAGCGGTTCCAGAAGGAACAGCCTCTGGCCGGCGTCAAGATGGCCGCGTGTCTGCATGTGACCACCGAGACGGCCAACCTGGCCATCGCCCTCAAGGCCGGCGGGGCTGACCTGGTGATCTGCGCCAGCAACCCGCTCAGCACCCAGGACGAAACCGCCGCCGCGCTGGTGCAGGAGTACGGCATCCCCACCTACGCCATCAAGGGCGAGGACAACGAGACCTACTACCAGCACATCAACGCCGTGCTGGACCACGCGCCCAACGTCACCATGGACGACGGCGCCGACCTGGTGGGCATCCTGCACAAGGAACGCAGCGACCTGCTGTCCAACGTCATCGCCGGCACCGAGGAGACCACCACCGGCGTGGTGCGCCTCACCGCCATGGCCGCCGACGGCCAGCTGAAATACCCCATCATCGCCGTCAACGAGGCCGAGACCAAGCACTTCTTTGACAACCGCTACGGCACCGGCCAGAGCACGCTGGACGGCATCACCCGCGCCACCAACATCCTGTGGGCCGGCCGCCGCGTCGTCGTCGGAGGCTACGGCTGGTGTGGCCGCGGCGTGGCGTCCCGCGCCCGCGGCATGGGCGCCCACGTCATCGTGACCGAGGTGAACCCGGTCCGCGCGCTGGAGGCCGTCATGGACGGGTTCCAGGTCATGCCGGGCGTCGAGGCCGCCAAGGTCGGCGAGGTGTTCATCACCGTGTCCGGCGGCTGGCACGTCATCGGCAAGCAGCACCTTGACGTTATGCCCGACGGCGCGATCATCTCCAACAGCGGCCACTTCAACGTCGAAATCGACATCCCGGCCCTGCAAGCCATGTCGGTGAGTCACCGGGAAGTGCGACCGTTCGTTGAAGAGTATGAAACCCGCGACGGCCGCCACCTCTACCTGCTCGGCGAGGGCCGCCTCATCAACCTGGCCGCCGCCGAGGGCCATCCGTCCGCCGTGATGGACATGAGCTTCGCCAACCAGGCCCTGAGCGCCGAGTACCTGGTGAAGCAGTACAAGGACCTGTCCAACGGCGTCCACGTGGTGCCGCGCGAAATTGACGCCGAGGTGGGCCGTCTCAAGCTCGAAACCATGGGCATCAACATTGATACCCTCACCGCCGAACAGACGGCGTACAACGAAAGCTGGGAAGAAGGAACCTAAGGAGGAAACCAACCAATGCCAATCCGATTTATGACATCGCCCAAGTACCTGCTCACTTCCGAGTCGGTTACCGAAGGGCACCCCGACAAGGTATGCGACCAGATCTCCGACGCTGTGCTGGACGCCGCCTTCAGCGTTGACCCCATGAGCCGCGTCGCCTGCGAAACCGTCGCCGGCAAGAACCTGGTCATGGTCACCGGTGAAATCACCACCCAGGCCGACCTTGACTTCGACGCCATCACCCGCAAGACCCTGCTGGAGATCGGCTACACCGACGTCAAGTACGGCCTGGACGGCAACTCTTGCGGCGTCATCCGCAACGCCAGCCAGCAGTCGCCCGACATCAACGCCGGCGTCAGCACCGCGCTGGAAGCCCGTAGCAACGGCGCTACCGCCGCCGACGCCCGCCGCGCCACCGGCGCCGGCGACCAGGGCATGATGGTCGGTTTCGCCTGTAACGAGACCGAGGGCCTGATGCCCATCACCGTTGACCTGTCCCACCGCCTGGTGGAGCGGCTGGCCAAGGTCCGCAAGGACGGCACGCTGCCCTACCTCGGCCCGGACGGCAAGTCCCAGGTCACCGTGGAATACCGCTACGGCAAGCCCCACCGCGTCGATGCCGTGGTCATCAGCACCCAGCACGACGACACCGACGACCGCGAAGCCTTCAACGCGAAGCTGCGCGCCGACATCATTGAGCACGTTATCAACCCCATCGTGCCGGCCAACCTGCTGGACGCCGAGACCAACTACTACGTCAATCCCAGCGGCTGGTTCGTCGTGGGCGGCCCCCAGGGCGACACCGGCCTCACCGGGCGCAAGATCCTGGTCGATACTTACGGCGGTATCGCCCGCCACGGCGGCGGCGCGTTCTCCGGCAAGGACCCGACCAAGGTTGACCGCTCCGGCGCGTATGCCGCCCGTTACGTCGCCAAGAACATCGTCGCCGCCGGCCTGGCCGACCGCTGCGAGGTCATCGTTTCCTACGCCATCGGCGTCGCCGACCCGATCTCCGTGGCCGTGGAGACCTTCGACACCAACCAGGTGGACAATGACACCATCGAAGCGTTGGTGAACGAGCACTTCGACCTGCGCCCCGGCGCAATCATCGAAGACCTGGAGCTCCGCAGGCCCATCTACCGCAAGACGGCCGCCTACGGGCACTTCGGTCGCACCGACATCGATCTCCCCTGGGAGCGCACCGACAAGGCTGAGTTGCTCAAGCAGGCCGCCGGCGCGTTGGCCGGAACTGCCGGCAACTAAAGGCGGTTGACATTCCCCGTCGTTCCCGCGAGAGCGGGAATCCAGGGGTTTGCATCTCACTGCGCTCTCCCTCGTGCGCGCCCTTCGCCCCAGCGGCGGAGGGCGCATTTCTGTGCATCCCTATGGTACTGAACGCCCCGCCCCGCAAGATTCGCCAAATTCGACCGTCCCGCAATCCAACTCAACCGGTTCATCCCGGTAAAATTGCGTCCACCGCCGGAACGCTGACAAACCACCAGCCGGCGTATGGAAATGAGCCATGGACCGAATCGTTCCCCTGCGCCGTTTCGCCTCCTGGGTGATTGACCGTTTGGTCTTTCTCGCCGCCGGCGCCGCCGTCCTCTTTATCATCCGGGAGCTTGACCGCCGTCTGGGTATCAGCGGCCCCGAGTCCGTGAACTTCGATGTGTACGATTTTTTGGCGATCCAAATGCCCCTGGCCGTGGTGCTAACCTATGCCATCTGGTTGTTGATCATCATCAAGCTCGGGCCACCCGGCCGCCTGTTGACCAATACGGAGATCCGTAAGCATCGCGGCGGCGGCGCCGGCCAGCCCAGAAAACTGGTCCGCGCCCTGATCAAAATCGGCCTTCACCTGACCCTCATCGGACTGGTTGTTGACGCCGTGTTCATCCTACGCGACCAGCGGGAACGACGCTCCGTATCCGACATACTGGCCGGAACCATGGTGACGCCGCGGCGCCGGTGACTGGATTCCTGCACGCGGGTGCGTCACCGACGCTGTGCTAGAATCATTTTATGACTTCCCCCATAAAATTCGGCACCGACGGCTGGCGGGGCATCATCGCCGACGACTTTACTTTCGCCAACGTGGCGCGCTGCTCCCAGGGCCTGGCTGACTACCTCCGCGCCACAGGAGTCTCCCGGCAAGGGCTGGTCGTGGGCTACGACACGCGGTTCGCGTCCCGCGAGTTCGCCGAAACCGTAGCATTGGTGGTGTCGGGGAACGAGATTCCGGTGTTTCTGTGCCGTGAGCCGGTGCCCACGCCCGTCGTCAGCCACCATGTCGTGCATCGTGATGCGGCCGGTGGCGTGGTCATCACGTCGAGCCACAACCCGGCGGCGTGGAGCGGCTTCAAGTTCAAGTCCGCCGAGGGTGGCAGCGCCAGCCAGGCCGTCACCGATGTGCTGGAAATGTGCATCGAGTCCTCCGGCGAACCTAAGAGATTACCGCTGCCGGAAGGCCGCGACGCCGGCCTGGTGCAGGACACGGACCCGACGCCGGCTTACCGTGAATCGTTGGCCGGATTGGTGAACCTGGATGCAATACACGCCGCCGGCCTCGACGTGCTGGTGGACGCCATGCACGGCGCGGGCGCCGGTTATTTCGCTGACCTGCTGCAGGGCGGCGCGACCACGGTGGTGGAACTTCGATCCGAACCCAACCCGGCGTTTCCCGGCATGGCTCAACCCGAACCAATCGCCCACAACCTCGCCGAGCTTTGCCGGCGGGTTCCCGCCGATGGCGCAGCGGTCGGTCTGGCGCTGGACGGCGACGCCGACCGCATCGGCCTAGTGGACGAAAACGGCCGCTTCGTCAGCACCCTGGAAGTGTTCTCCCTGCTGGCGCTGTACCTGCTGGAACGCGGCGACCGCGGCCCGTTGGTTAAGGGCGTAACGGCGTCCCTGATGCTGAACAAGCTGGCCGATAAGTATGGCGTCGGCATATCCGAAATGCCGGTGGGCTTCAAGAATATCGGCCCTCGTTTCGTTGCCGACGACGCCATCCTGGGCGGCGAGGAGAGCGGCGGATACGCCTTCCGGGGCCACATCCCCGAACGCGACGGCATCCTGAGCGGGCTGTACCTGTTGGAGTACATGGCGACCGCCGGCCTCTCAGCGTCGGGAATGGTCAACCGTCTTTTCGACACCGTGGGCGAGCACCACTACCAGCGGCGCGACGTGAGCTTTGACCCTGCCGCCCGCGCCGCCATCACCGACCGGCTGGTGAATTCCCCGCTAGCCGAACTGGCCGGGATGCCAGTGCAGGGCATGGATGAAATCGACGGTCGGCGCTGGTTGCTGGATGCCGGCTGGGTTGCCGCCCGCTTCTCCGGCACCGAACCCCTCTTGCGCATCTATTGCGAGGCCGACACCACCGCCAACGTGCAAAGACTGCTTGACGCTATGGAGGCCCATCTGGGAGTCTGAGACAAAACCGCGAGCGTCAACCCAACGTATCTTACATGGAGGCCACACCATGGAAACCGCCAGCCCGATCCGCAGGTTGTTCGCCAACATCCTCGACGGCATACTGTTCTTCCTGACCCTCATCATCGGTTACATCATCTGGTGGCTGATCGTCCTGGGACGCGGCCAAACCCCCGGCAAGCAACTACTGGGAATCTACGCGATCAAACGCGACGGCGACCGGGCCGGTTGGGGAACCATGTTCGTCCGTGAAGTAGTCAAAATTGTCGCACACAGTTTCGTGATCGGGTTTTTTGCCGACGCTGTCCTTCTGCTCATGGACGATGAAGAACACCGTTCGCTGTCCGACCGGGTGGCCGGCACGATAATAATGAGGTGAGAAAAATGGCTATCCCAGCCAACTCTGCCGAAACCGCTCCGTCCTTTCTGGATCGCGTCGTTGCGCGCCGCGGCATCCTGATCGCGGTGGGCATTGCCGCCATCGCTTACGCCATCGCCGTCCTGGGCGCGCTCTGGTTACGCAACGCCGAGGGCATCGACGGCGTCAACCGGTTTGTGGAATTGCTGTCGGGGTCCTCGGGCGCCGGCATCAGCAACGTGGGCATCAAGCTGGGGTTCGCCTACGCGGTTGGCGCGGCGTCCGCCGTAAACCCCTGCGGGTTCGCGATGCTGCCGGCCTATTTGGGCCTGTATGTTGGCGGCGGAAATCAGGACGATGACCGGAGAAATCCCGTGCGTCTCGTCAGCCGCGCCGTGATGGTCGGCCTGTCGGTGTCGCTCGGCTTTGTGGCCCTCTTCGGAGCCGTCGGCCTGATACTGGGCCTGGGATCTCAGGCGGTTGTGGTGGCCGCGCTGCCCTACGTGGGCCTCGCCATCGGCGTTCTGCTCGTCGGGGCCGGGGCATACATGGCCAGCGGCGGCAAGATTTACACCAGCCTGGCCCAGCGCGCCGCTTCCAGAATCGGCGACCCGAGCCAGCTCAACATACCGGGCTACGTGCTGTTCGGCGTCAGCTACGGCCTGGCATCCCTGAGTTGCACGCTGCCGCTGTTCCTGGCAGTTCTGGGAGTCGGAGCCGGCCTGTCCTCCGGGTTCCTGGACACCGTCGGCCAATTCGTCCTCTATGCCGCCGGCATGGGCAGCGTCATCATGGCGCTGACGTTGGGTATGGCTGTGGCCCGCTCGGTGTTGATCCGGTGGATGCGAGCCGCGCTGCCCTACGTCGGCGTGGTCGGCGCCTGGCTGATGGTGGTGGCCGGCACCTACATCGTGTTCTACTGGCTGACCCTGGGCGACTTGCTGTAATGCGTAAGGGGCAACCCTTGCGGTTGCCCCCAGTCTTTCAATCCAATAATCAGGCGAGTCCTGATTCGGGCGGTCTCTCCCTTTAGCGCTTGGTGTACTGCGGCGCGCGACGGGCGCGTTTGAGGCCGTACTTCTTGCTCTCCTTGACCCGCGCGTCCCGGGTGATGAATCCGGCGCGGCGGAGGCTGGGCTTCAGGTTCTCGTCGGAAACCACCAGGGCCCGCGCGATGCCGTGGCGGATGGCCTCCGCCTGGGCGTTGACGCCGCCGCCCTTGACCTGGGCTTGCACGCGGAATCGGCCGGTGGTTCCCGATACCGCGAAGGCTTCCCGGATGGTGGACTGCCAGGGAAGCCAGTTGAAGTATTCTTCCATCGGCTTGTCGTTGACGATGATGGCGGTTCCGTCGTCCGGGAAAAGGCGCACCTTGGCGATGGCGGACTTGCGCCGGCCGGTGCCGTAGAAATACTGCTGTTGCGGTTCAGCTTGCAACGTCATTGAAAACCTGCCTGTTGATTGAAGTCACTGACTGCGTAATGGCTATTCGGCGGTGCCCACCTGGGCCTCGTGCGGGTGCTGGTCTCCGGCATAGATCCGGAGACGGCGCAACATCTGGCGCCCCTGCTTGTTGGATGGCAGCATGCCTTTCACGGCCAGGTACACGACGCGCTCGGGCCGCTGTTCCATCATGTCCCTCATCAGGAAGGACTTGAGATTGCCAACGTAGCCGCTGTGCCGGTAGTACATCTTCTGCATCAGCTTGCGGCCCGTGATCCGGACCTTGTCGGCGTTGATGACCACGACGTGGCTGCCGGTAATCACGTGGGGCGTGTAGGTCGGCTGGTCCTTGCCCTGCAATGCCACGGCGACTTGCCGAGCCAGGCGGCCGAGACTGATCCCGGTGGCGTCGATGACTCGCCAGTTGTCCGGCACGTCTCCGGCTTTGGCGAAATATGTGCTAGTGCGTTTCATGTTTGTCTTCAACCTTTGGATCAAAGAGATGATCGTAACCAGGGTAATGAACTGACTTCAGGCACAATCCTTTGGCGGGCAAGGTGCGAATCCGGTGTTGGCTCGGTGTGCGTCCCGCGAGTGTTTCCGCCATGGCATGGATTGGGAGTTTACCTTTTCCGATCTCGATAAGCACCGCATTGGCGCGCCTGATTTGATGGCGCAGGAATCCGTTGGCGGTACATTCGATGGTAATGACGTCCGGGATGCCCGGATGGCGGTTTGCCTCCCACCTGAGAACCCTGCGCACCGTGCTGTGGTCGGCCGGATAACTTGCCGATACTCGCCGGAAGTCCCTGATCCCCAGCAGGCTGGTCGCGGCTTTCTCGATATCCGCCAGTTCCAGCGGCGCCGTTTCCAGGTGGTGGGTCCGACGCAACAGCGGCGATGCGACTTCCCGGTTGAGGATGCTGTACCGGTATTCCCGGTGAGCAGCGTCGTATCGGGAATGGAACTCCGGCGGTACATCGAAAGCGGATGTGACCCGTATCGCCTCGGGGAGATGGTAGTTCATCGCGGGTACAAAGACGGAGGAATCCAGCGCGCTTTCCGTAGCGAAGTCAACCACCTGTCCGCAAGCGTGGGCGCCCGCGTCGGTGCGGCTTGCCCCCCGAACCCTGCTCGGAGTCCCGGTCAGCCTGGCGATGGCCGTTTCCAACTCGTCCTGTATGGTGGGTACACCAACCTGGGATTGGAAACCTGTGTAATCCGTTCCGTCATACGCTACAACCAAAGCAATCCGCCGGGCCGTTCCATGTGCGGCGTTCTCAGATGTCATGTCAAAGTTTAGCGATGGCAATCCCTCACGGGCAGTGGGTTATTGGAAAGACGGCAGGCAAGGGCTTGGCGCTCGCCCGGCGGTCGATCACACTAATTCGATAACCGCCATTGAGGCTCCATCGCCCTGGCGGGGACCCAGCTTGATAATGCGCGTGTATCCGCCGGGCCGTTCGGCATAACGCGGCCCCAGCTCATCGAACACCTTGGCCACGGCCTTTTTGTTCGGCACCTTGCTCAGCGCGATGCGCCGGTTGTGCAGGGTGCCCTTCTTGCCGTGGGTGATCAGCTTTTCCGCCATTACGCGGGTTTCCTTGGCCTTGGCCAGCGTGGTGGTGATCCGCTCGTGCTCGATCAAGTCCACGGTGAGGCCGCGCAGCAGCGCTTTCCTCTGGTCCTTATACCGGCTGAGTTTGCGGCCGGCCACGCGATGGGAAGCCATCGTTATTCTCCGTCGTCATCGTAGTTGAGGTCATCGTCGTCGGGATCGAAAACCAGTCCGCCGCCGGTCATGCTTCTGACCTCTTCGGCAAGGTCCGGATCAGCCATCGGGTCGCCGGCGGGCCGGGAGGCGCTTACCCCGAGTTCGGCCAGCTTTCCTTGCAGCTCTTCCAACGACTTCTGTCCAAAGTTGCGGATGTTGAGCAGGTCGTCGGGGCTAAGGTCCAGCACCTGGCCCACCCGGTCCAGCTTGGCCCGTTTGAGGCAGTTGAGCGTTCGGGAT
>JAJDWF010000057.1 GCA_022825745.1 Dehalococcoidia bacterium
CGCACCATCATGGCCAGCAGACCGCCGATCACCAGCATGAACAGGCCGGTGAAGAGAAACTGGCGACCGATCATCTTGTGATCGAGCGAGAACAGGTAATGCTTGACGAAACCCTCGCGGTGATGCCCGGCGTGCGTGGCGACGCTGGATTCACTCATGACCTTTAACCCCCTTCAACAAGTGCGAAAACGCTATTCCACGGTATCGGCCTGGCCACTTTCCTCTGGGTCCATTGGGTCCGCCTCACTCTGCGGCGGCACGTCGCCCTGCGGCATATCGCTCTGTGGCGCGTCCTCCTGACCCGTTTCCACTGCGCCGGTATCTACGGGCGCCTCTTCGACGGGCGCCGGCGGCCACTGCTCGGCAACCCAGGCCTGATACTCGGCATCATCGTAGACGTTCACCCATCCCTTCATGCCGGAATGCCCCGGCCCGCACAACTCGGCGCAGGGGGTTTCGAACCGTCCGGTCTTGGTGGCGTTGAACCACGCCGGGATGTCGCGACGCGGCAAGATGTCCTGCTTGAGGCGAAACTCCGGTACGAAAAAGCTGTGAATCACGTCCGCGCCGCGCAGCGTCAGGCCCACGACCTGGTTCACCGGCACGTACATTTCGCCGTCAAACATCTTGTCGTCGTCGGTATCAAATTCGCCGTCCGGTCCGGGATAATGAAATTCCCAGGCAAACTGCTTGGCCACGACCCGCACGTGTACGTCGGATTCGGGAAACGCGGAGGGGTACTTGATGATGGACCACGTGGACTGGCTGTAGAAGAAAATGCCCAGGAACACAAGGGTTGGGACGATAGTCCATATCAGCTCCAGGGCCACGTTGCCATGCGAATAGCGCGCCCGGCGGCCGGGCCGGGCCTTGAACTGGAGGAGAAACCAGAACATCAGCACCGTCACCAGCAGGAACGCCAATCCGGTAATGATATAGATAATGTAGAAAACCTCGTCGATCGCCTGCGCGTACGTCGAGGCGGCTTCCGGCAGCCAACTCAACATGTTGACGTTCAGCCGGTTCATAAGATCGATAAGCTGCTCAAGCATCCATTTCCCTCCGGTGTCTCACAGGGTCAGCCGTGATTTTTCCGCGTCACGTACAGCGCCGAGAATTCCACGATCAATCCAAAACCAATGCCGGCCAACAAAAGATAGATGGGCGCCTTCGAGGGCTCCGGCTCCAGGTACAGGTTGTACCAAGCCATCACCGTTCGCAGATAGCCGCCGGACTCGCCGTTCGAGCCGTCCCACCCCGTCACGCTGAACGGGATAAACGTGCCGACCGGAAACTGGACCTCCGCGTCAGCCTGCGCCGTCTGCAAGGCGCGCTTGATCACCACCCGGTATTGCCCGTTGTCGTGCAGCCCCTGACCGACCAGCCCGCCGCCAGTATTGCCGACCTGGAACGTCGCGGCGCCCTGCGCCTGGGCCAGCACCACGCTGCCCGGATCGTTGCGCCAGTACCACAGGTCGGTCGGATAGGAGGCGTCGCCCATGAGGAAATATGGCTTCTCCATGCCAGACAGCGGCTTAGAAGAGAACTGCAAGGCCACGGCGTCCACGAAGGTCTCCACCTCCTCGTCCTCGCCCGGTGCGCTCTCGGTGCGGTCGTCCCACACCAAACGGAAGGCGATTTCTTCGCCGTTGTGCAGGGCCTGGGCTTCCACGCCGACAGTCATGGGCGCAAACAGCCGCGGCTCCTCGATGACCTGGCCGACCAGCGGGTAGTAGTTGATGTCCGCCGCCTGCCACGCCGCGTCATCGGGACTTGAAGGCAGCGCGCCCTCAACCCGCTTGGCCGTCAACGACGACTTGACCTCAGGCTCCTGCGGATAGGTCCACAGCGACTGGACGTAATTCACGGTGTGCCAGATGTTCTCTTGCAGTTCCCGCGCCAGCGCCTCGATTTCTTGTTTCTCTTCGGGGTCATCCGTCTCAAGGGCCTCGGCCATCGGATCCGGATCGGCGAACGGCGGCATGGGCGTCCCTGCAATGCCCAGGGCGATGTTGCGGAATATGTCGCGCCGTCCGCTGCCGCCGCGGTAGGTCCACGGCTTGGTCAGATTGGCCGGCCAGATGGGATAGCCCCAATCGTCCTCCAGACCGGCGAGGGCGTCCGGACCGTTGCCACGCCCTTCCGTTCCGTGGCAGATTTGACAATCAAAGACGGTCTCGAAAATCTCCTTGCCCTTGGCAATGCTCTCCGGCGACGAGGGAATCTCGTTGGCAAAGCTGAGCGGCGTCCCGGGCGCGTCCTCTTCGAAAACCTCGGCGAACGTCTTGATGTAATGTACCAGCTGGTCGATCTGTTGGGCGGTCAGAACCGTTTCCCAGCCCGGCATGGACGAGCCGTGCAACCCCTCGCGAATGCTGCGGGCGATGTCGGCGTCCGAGGCTAGCCAATTGCCTTCCTCGGTCTCGTGGTGGGTGCGAAACTTGTAGACGCCGGACGTGAAGTCGCGTGGCTTGGGATAGACGACGTCCGTCGACGCGCCCACCCCGTCGCCGTCCACGCCGTGGCAGTGGGCACAGCGTTTCAAATAAATCTGCTCGCCGGCTTCGAGGTCCGCTTCCGTGGGCTGGGCGTTCACAAAGGGGGCAGCCAACAGCGCTATCAACAGCCACAGCCCCACGCCCATCGTGCATGCCAACCCACTTGCGCCTTGACCCCGTGCTTTCCGTTGCTCGCTCACGTGTTCGTTCCTTCGCTGAACCTGCCTTCAATACATCCTTCGATGCGTGCCAGCCGTTCCTTGACGTTTGTCAGGTCCACGTGGAGACGCCACCAAAACACCAATACCGCAACGCCGAAACCCAGCATGGCGATACTCTCACCCTTCATGCGTCGCTCCTTATCCGGCCTGATCAGTGTCCGCCACCATGATCGCCGCCGCCGTGGTCCATGACGCGCGGCTCGTGCCCGGTGGTGTCATACAAGTACGCAATGACCTGCCAGATTTCCTCTTCCGTGAGGAAGTCCTCCCAAATCGGCATGGCCGAATCCCACGGCGTCGACTCGCTCGGCAATCCCGGCCCACCCTTGGCAATGCGCCAGAACAGGTAGGACTCCGACAACTGCGCAATCGTCCCGCTGGCCTGAAAATCCGCCGGGGCCGGGTTGAACCCCTGGGCGAAATGCCCCTTGCCCTGCAGGGCATCACCGTGGCAGAAGAAGCAGTTTTCGTAATAGATGATGCGTCCGTTCTCGATGTGCTCGGCGAGATGCGCCTCGTCCTCGCGAATGGGACTGACCGAAATATCCTGCAGCACCAACTGTTTGCCCTGGAAATTGACCGATGACGGCGGTGTCGGGTGAATGACCCGCAGACCGCCCGGCGGCGTGGCGCCGCCCGCCGCCCAGGTGGAGAAATACCAGCCGCAGATGAGCGGCACGACGATGAACACGACGATGCGCAGCGGCTTCATCAGGGCCGTGCGCGCCAGCAGGAGTTGCCGCACCGGCGAGATGAACTCTTCCCACGACGCCTCACTGGACGACACGTACAGATAGATCACGAACAACGTCGTAATCACGTACCAGCCATAAAGTTGCCCAGGGATCGGTGCGGAAACATAGGGCACCACGACGCTGAAAACAAAAATCGCCGCAATCAGGGTGAGCAGGGATTTAAGATGAATGGACAGTCTCATGGTTGCTCCAATTCGGGACCGAATCGCGGCGCCGGGTTTATTCGCCGCCCTTGAGCGACGCCAAGTAATCCACCAGCGTGTTGAGGTCCTGTATCGCCAGCTTCTGGTAGAAGCCCGTGCCGTCCAGCGTCAATTGCATCAGATTCGGCGGAAAGCCTTCCGCGATCACCGCGTCGGGCTTGAGAATCGATTCGCGAATGAAATTCTCGTCCTGGCGCGCCCCGATGTCATACAGGCTGGGGCCCACCAAACGAATCGGCGCGTCCACGCTGTGGCAGGCGAGGCATCCCCACTGCGCCGCCAGTTCCGGGCCCGTGCCGCCCGCCGCCGCTACCTCGGCAGGCGCTGCCCCGGCTGCCGAGGTAGCGGCCGTAGCCGCATCGCCCTCGCCGCGGTATTTGGCAAAGCGCGTCTCGCCCGTCACCGTCACCTCGCCACCGAGCGACTGCAAGAAGGCGACCACGGCGACCATTTCGAGATCGTTCAGTTGGCGCCCCAGGGCCGGCATGGTGGGCTGGTAGCCGTCCACCACGTAAACCGCCGGGTTGTGCAGCGACTCGACCAGATACTCCGGGCCGTCGCTGGCATCGCCCTGGTAGCTGGCCTCCTGCACCCGCGCATCGGCCAGTTCGCCGATGCCGGCCAGATTCGGGCAGCGCTCGCCCTTTTCGCCGATCGTGTGGCACAGCGCGCAGGTGCCCTTGCCGTAGAAGATTTCCTCCCCGGCCGCCACGAACGCTTCGGTCGTCATGTCCACGGTCAGATCGGACTCCTTGGGCGGGTCCTTGCGCTGCTGCGGGATGCTGTTGCCGACGTACCAGAAGAACAGGATGATAAGGCCGTTAAACGCCAGAACTTTCAGAAATGTCAACATGTCGCCGCTTTCCTAGTCCGCGCCGCCGCCGGGTTGCAGAGCCGGGGAGGCGCCCCCATGGAGCACCGCTTCCTCCTGCGCGTGTCCCACCGAGCCCATGTGGGCCAGCCAGAATATGAAACTCACCAAGAGCAGAAACACCAGCACGATGATCGAAATTACCCCGCAGGCATAGCCCAACGTGGGGGTAAAGGCGTCCGACGAATAGTCCCGCATCACGTTGAAAATATGCCAGTGCGTACGCAGGCCCGAGCGCGCGTAACCCATCAAACCCATGAGCCAAGTGAAGGAGGTGGCGAGCAGAAACAGCACGTACTGCGCCCGCTCGGGAATCCGGCCCCACCTGATTTCGCCAACCAGGGGCGCGCCGCGGAAGATCACGATGTCGATGGTCGTCGCCACCAGCAGCACCAACAGCACCGAGGACACCTGCAGGATGGAAAAGCCGATGCGCACGATGGCCTCGACGTAGTAGCCGTACACCCCGTAGAACACCACCACGATCGCGGACATGGCAAACAGCAGCGCCTGCCCCACGGTGCCGCGGTCATTCAGGGTAAGGGCAACGGCAACGACCACCGTGAGGGACTCGAAGGCCCACAGGATCAGGCGCCCGGTCATCAACGCCGGATCGGCGAGCGGCGCGTTGAGCTGCCACATGAGCACGATGCCCAGGGCCGCGACGATCATGAGCGTGACTTTGGACGCATTGCTCTGCTCGGCAAAGGGCACCCGGTCGCCTTTATTGCCGCGGCGGTACAGCAGGAAGCTCAGGAAGGTGGTGAGGATCATCAGGTTGACGACGGTATTCTTGGCCGACATGACCCCGAACACGCCGAGCATCGGGTGGTGCGCGCCGCCCATCTTGCGCGCCTCTTCCAGGCTGGCCACCAGACTGTGCGGCGTCAGCCAGATCAGGAAGCACACCGTCAGCACGCCGAGCATGACGGGCGTGAACTTGCGGTAGCGCTCCGACCCCGGAATGCGCTCCATGCCGAGCCACAGGTAGTAGTTGGCGCCCAGGAACAAGGCACCGATGAGCACCGCCTGCAGGATGAACAGCCAGGAGAAGATACCGCCCATCATGGTGATGCCGAGCTGCTGGTCGTAGCCGTAAATTTCGCGGCCCAGCCAGTAACCCGCGAACGGCAGCGGGATCAGGCCGATGAGGGCGATGAAGTTGCCGATGTACCCCATCCAGTCGTAGTGCGCCCGCTCCGGGGAATTGCGCTTCGCCGCCAGGAAACGGAACGCCGCATACGCCGCCACCACCGAGCCGCCGAAGGCGATGTTGGCGATGAAGCGGTGCAGGTTGACCGGCATCCACGTGAAGTTGCGCATGGCGTCCCAGGTGGTGCCCGAGAACACGCCGGCGTCCAGATCGATCCCCGACGGCGAGGTCATGAACGTCGCCCACGAGTTGGAGATCATCATCAGGATCAGGCCGAAGTAGTTCAGCAGGATGCCGAAGCAGATGTGCATCCACTTGCGGCTTTGTACGAAACTGCTCTTGCCCGGCCGCAGCCCGTGCGCCAGCAACGCGACGAACAGCACCCCGGCCAGGACGTACGATACCGGGAAGCTCACCGCCCAGCCGCCGCCCATGAATAGCGACGGCAACGCCATCAGCAACAGGAGCCCCGGATACAGGACCAGCACACTCAGCGCCGACGTGCCGATCACCGCGCCGACGTTGCGCGACGCGCCTTTCAGGCTGTCCCAGCCGAAGTAGTAGAGGTACATGCTGAAACTTTCGCCGAAGAACAGAAAGACGTAAATCACCATCGAGGGGAAGAAAATACTGGCCAGGAAATTCATGAAGGTGGGATAGAGGCCGATCAGGAAGAACACCAGGATGCCGCCGAAGATGGCGGTGGTGGAAAAGGCGACGCTGAGCAGGCGGGTGAACTCGTGCGCCAAGTCGTCGTACTGCTGGTTCTTGGTGGCGGCGCCCAGGATTTCAATGATGAGGATGAACAGCGGCACACCAACCACAAAGGCGCCGAACATCAGGTGCAACTGCGCGATCACCCACACCGCAACGCGGCGGCCGACGACCGGGAAGTCGCCGTAAACCATGTCTTCCTTGGTCGGCAGCGGCACTTCCACCGCCTGGACCATTTCGGCACCGACGCCGAGCAGCAACAGGCCTACAAGAAACACCAGAGCCAGGGAACGGCGTTTTGCCGCCTGCTCTTGCGCGTTGTTGACTCGGCAACGTCTCATAGCCTCAAGTCTCCATTCCGACGGAACCTCTGCTGAATTGCGAGCCGCCGGTGTGTCTTGGCCTTACATGGCACCACTGTATTGTCGAGGAATGTTATCAACTTTAGTACCTGCTCGCAGACCCTAGCTCGCGGGCGTTACCTTGGCGCATAAGATGCCGTGCGCCTGAGCGTCGAGGCCAGCAGGCTACTCGGACAGCAACCGACAACGTGCAGGAGGGTTTCGAAGCAGATCGTTGTTGAACGAGGCATACTATAGCGCGTTAACATGGCCGCTGCAAATCCTAAAATCAGCTAACACAAGCGCCATTTCAGGCCCTTGTGAGGCGCTTGCATGTAACGTAAGATTCCGCATCTTGCCCAAGTGTATCGAGCCGTCCAACACACGCCATTTCGTGACCGAAATACCTACCAAGGAGTGACCCGATGACCGCCACCCGCAGCCGCGAAATCCACCTCCAACGCCGTCCTGTCGGCCTGCCGAGCGAAGAAGACTTCGCCCTCGTCGAAGTCACGCTTCCCGAGCCGGCCGCGGGACAGGTTCTGGTACGCAACCATTACCTGTCCGTCGATCCCTACATGCGCGGCCGCATGTATGACCGGCCGAGCTACGTGCCGCCGTTCCAGATCGGCCAGGTGCTGGAGGGCGGCTGCGTCGGACAGGTCGTTGCGTCGCGGGGGAATGCGGATTTTCGAGAGGGCGACTACGTCTCAAGCCGCTCCGGCTGGCGCGAGTGTTACGTTTCCGACGGCGGCGACCTCACCAGGGTGGAGCCGCAAGGCGTGCCGCTGCAAGCCTACCTCGGCACCATGGGCATGCCAGGCCTGACGGCCTACGTCGGCCTGCTTGACGTCGGCAAGCCGCGCGAAGGCGAAACGGTGTTCGTGTCGGGGGCCGCCGGCGCCGTCGGCATGGTCGTCTGCCAAATCGCCAAGATCAAAGGCTGCCGCGTGGTGGGCAGCGCCGGTTCGGCAGCCAAGGTGCAGTGGCTGCGAGACGTCGCCGGCGTCGATGAAGCCTTGAACTATAAAGAAGCGGCCTCCCTGATTGAAGAAGTCGGCCGCCTGTGCCCGGACGGTATCGACGTGTACTTTGAAAACGTCGGCGGCGCCCACCTAGAAGCAGCGCTGGAACACATGAACCCCTTTGGCCGCCTCGCCCTGTGCGGCATGATCTCGCAATACAACCAAGCCGCCCCCGGCCCCAGCAATCTGACTCACGCCGTTCGCAAGCGCCTCACCTTGCAGGGCTTCATCGTCTCCGATCACCCCGACCGCCAGCCCCAGTTCCACGCCGACATGAGCGCCTGGATCCAAGCCGGCAAGGTCAAGTGGGAAGAGACGGTCGTCGATGGCCTGGAAAACACCCCCAAGGCGTTCATCGGCCTGTTTACCGGCGACAACATGGGCAAGATGCTCGTCCGGCTCTCTGACGGTTAGCGGGCTGGGGCCGCCTCTGACGGCGTGCAGTAGAATACGGCTGTGAGACTAGCGTCCCAATTCAAAAAAAATTTGATGCTTATATGGGACAGTTTTCCCAATAAAATCAACGAAATAAAAACACACGAATTTCAGAATCAGGACACCAGGAGATGATTGGTATGAGGTTCCGACACAAATTCAGAGACCATATCGTAAGGGTTGCCATTGGGCTCGCCGCGTGCTGTGCCCTGGCGTTGACGGGATGCTCGGGTTCCAGCGACTCGGGCGACCCCGGCGACTCCGAGGCACCCGTTGTTGTCTTGAATCCAGACGGTTGGCAACCGTCCATGCCGACGGAGGCGGACATCCTGGCCGACCGCCTCCTGCGCAGAGAAGACGACAGCCTGCTGCTGGATGCGGCGAAGCGACGCCAATTGGCCGGTGAAATCGCCTCGGTCTTGTCCAGCATTCGAGACGCTCATCCAGAGGTCGCGGACATCTTCGCACGAATGCCCTATGCGTTTGGGCAGCTTGTTCTCGAACTGGAGCCGCAGTTATTCGAGAGGATTGTCTCGCTTCTGGACGACCAGACGGGACCTGTGACACTGCAGACCGGGTACGCGGAATTCGATTCGCTCAACGAAACACTGGGGCTGTCGATTGTTGTAAACATCCTCCAACATTTCCAAATCGTTATCTTTTACTTCAGCGACTATTTGAACGTCCCCGCCGCGGCCGCGGCGTACGAGGCAGCGGAAGGAGTCGAGTTCGCGGAGCCCAATGCCCAAGTGGGAGACGGCTCCGACCTCGACGTGCTGGAATCGGAAAAACGCTGGTACGTAGTCGCCCGCCGTGCGTGGGGTGACTGCCCGGCCGGCTGCATCAACGAGGAATTGCTTTTTTTCATCGTGGATGACGCCGAGGTCAATCAGGTCGACCCCGCGCAGGCGATGGCCATAGCCGAGTTCATGGAACTCATCACGAACCGAGGATGGTAGTAATCCCGTTATTCTGGACATTCTGGCGGCTCGGCTAAGGATGGGAACAGAAACTTTGGGAGACGGAGCATGGAGAAAATCAGAAAGAATTACCCGGCTATCGCCCCCGCCGGGCCTACCTACAGCCGCGGCGTGCGGGTGGGCAACCTGCTGTTCATCTCCGGCTGCACCGCGCGCGGCACCGAGGCCCAGGGCAAAGCGGCAATGGAACAGTTGCGGGTAACCCTGGACCGCATCGCCCGGATCATGAAGGAAGAGGGCGGCGCAACTTCTGACATCGTGAAAATCACGACGTTCGTCACCAGCATCTCCGACTGGCGGGCGCACCAGGCGGAGCAGGAAGCGTTGTTCGCCGAGTATTTCCAGGGCAAATATCCGGCCAACACGTTGGTGGAGATCACCGCGCTGGCGGAGGACGGCTTGGACGTGGAGATCGAAGCCATCGCGGAGTTGAGCTGAACCCGGCATCCATTGGCAGATCGACTGAATTTCAGCAGGCGAAAGGAATCGAACGATGGCAGCGTTGGTCTTGGGTCTGGCGTCTTCCCATAGCCCTCAGCTCAGTACGCCTGCCGATGGATGGGCCGAGCGCGGCGAGCGGGATAAGGGCAACCCCGAGTTGATCGGCACCGACGGCATCTCCTGCAACTACGAGGACCTGCTGGCCCGGACCGACACTGGCCGCATCGCCAAAGAGATAACCCCGGCCAAGTTCGAGCAACGACACCGGCAGAACCAGAAGGCTATCGCGCAGTTGTCCAAAAGGATGTACGACGCCCGTTTGGACGTGCTGGTGATGGTGGGGGACGACCAGCACGAATACCTGCTGGACGACAATATGCCCGCCTTCTGTGTGTATTGGGGAGACGAGGTGAAGGTTGCCGGACACAAGGCGGATCCCTCGACCGGCAACCGGTTGCTGATCGGCTACAACACCGACGATCAGGTGGTGCCCACCGACGCGGCGCTGGGCCGCCACCTCATCGAAAGCCTGGTGGAAGCCGAGTTTGACGCAGGGCGTTCCAGTTTCCTGGAGCCAAGCCGCGGCAGGCGGGCCAAAGGCTGCATCGGGCACGCCTTCGGGTATGTCTACCACCGTCTGATGACGGGCGCTACGATCCCCACCGTGCCCGTGATGCTCAACACTTGCCACCCGCCCAATCAGCCAACCCCCAAACGATGCTACAACCTGGGACGCGCCCTGAAGTCCGCCATCGAATCGTGGCCGAACGACGTTCGGGTGGGCATCCTGGCGTCCGGCGGCCTGAGCCACTTTGTCGTCGATGAGGAACTGGACCAGCAGGCGCTGGCAGGCATGAAGGCCAAGAACGTCGACCAGTTGTCCGCGTTGCCCCGGCAGAAGATCAACTCGGGCAGCTCCGAAATACGGAACTGGATCGTGGTAACCGGCGCCACGGAACATCTGGACATGGACGTCGTCGACTACGTGCCGTGCTACCGTTCACCGGCCGGCACGGGCTGTGCGATGGGGTTTGCCACTTGGGGATAGGCCGCGGGCATCGTCCGGCCGACGCGCGTCAAGACCGGGGCAGTATAGGCCAAGTGTTCAAAGAAGCTTTGGACACCTGCGTCTCTTTTGTCATTCGTTGTGAGGAGCTTTGAACGATGTTGATTTCGGTAACGCAGGTGCGGGCAGGGATGATTCTGCAGCTCGACGGTGCCCTCTTCCGCGTCATGAAGACGCATCACGTGGCGCCCGGCAACGTGCGCGGCGCCATGCAGACGACGATGCGCAACCTCGCCACCGGCAGCAAGGTGGAAAAACGGCTGCGCACCACCGACCGGGTGGAACGGGTCACCGTCGAGTCGCAGGACATGGAATACCTCTACGCTGACGGCGACGACTACGTCTTCATGCACCCCGAGACCTACGAGCAGATCAGCCTGCACAAGGACCTGCTGGAAGACAGCCTGCCGTACCTGCTGCCCAACACCCGCACCACCGTCGACGTGTTCGAAGGTACCGTCATCGGCGTCACCCTGCCGACCACGGTGGATTTGGCCGTCAGCACCACCGAGCCCGCCCTGCGCGGCGCCACCGCCAGCGCCTCCATGAAACCCGCCACCCTGGAAACCGGC